>NZ_BAAAKJ010000050.1:0-1013 GCF_039527695.1 Kitasatospora putterlickiae | reverse complement strand
GACCCCGCGCCGGCCACCCGACCGGAGCGGGCACGGGATGTCGGGTCCGGGCGGTGGGCCCCGCCTACGGTGAGGAGCGTCAGAAGAAGGAAGGACGGGGGCGGGAACCGATGCTGGACCGGCTGAACCAGGCCATGGAGTACGCCGAGGAGCACCTCGACGGGACGGTCGACCCGGCCGAACTGGCGCGGATCGCGACCACCTCGGAGTACCACTTCCGGCGGCTGTTCTCGGCGCTCGCCGGGATGCCGCTGTCGGAGTACCTGCGCCGCCGCCGGCTCACCCTGGCCGGGGCGGAGGTGCTGGCCGGGGAGCGGACGCTGCTCGACGTCGCGGTCCGCTACGGCTACGGCTCGGGCGAGGCGTTCGCCCGGGCGTTCCGGGCGATGCACGGGGTCGGCCCCGGCGAGGCCCGGCGCTCCGGCACGGTGCTGGTCTCCCAGCCCCGGATGTCCTTCCGGCTCGTCGTCGAAGGGAGCAGCAGCATGGAGTACCGCATCGTCGAGAGGCCGGCGTTCCGGGTCGTGGGCCGGCGGGCGCGGGTCCCCCTGGTCCACGAGGGGGTCAACCCGGCGATGGCCGAGTTCATCAGGGGCCTCGGCCGGGAGACGATCGACCGGATCGCGGCCCTCTCGGAGCAGGAGCCGGCCGGGATCGTCTCGGTCACCGAGTTCTTCTCGGACAACCGGGAGGAGGGCGTCCCGCTGGACTACTACCACGCGGTGGTGACCGGGACCGACGCCGAGGTGCCCGAGGACCTGGACGTGCGCGAGATCCCGGCCGGGACCTGGGCGGTCTTCGCCAACACCGGGCCGTACCCCCGCGCCCTGCAGGAACTGTGGCGGGACATTTTCACCCAGTGGTTCCCGTCCAACCCGTACGAGTTCCGGCTCGGCCCGGAGATGCTCCGGGTGAACGTCCGCCCGGACGGTGAGGAGGCCGACGCCGAGCTCTGGATACCTGTGGTCCGGGGCGGCGCCCGTTCGGCGTAGCAGGAACCCCCTCCCGACGGG
>NZ_BAAAKJ010000049.1:7394-8889 GCF_039527695.1 Kitasatospora putterlickiae | reverse complement strand
CTGCTGTTCGCCCCGCTCGCCATCACCGGCGTCCTGGTGCTCGCCCAGCGCCCGCGCACCGCCGCCGGCTGGCTCTGCCTGCTGCTCGACGGCTGGCTGGTGGCCGGCTCGCTGTTCACCCTCAGCTGGAGCCTGGCGCTCGGCCGCACCGCCGCGGGCGAGGCCGGCTCCCCGCTGCGGCTGGCCCTCAACCTGGCCTACCCGGTGCTGGACATCCTGTTGGTCTCGCTGGTCGTCGGCCTGCGCTTCGGCGGCCGGGACGGCAACCGGGCCGCCGTCCACACCGCCATGGTCGGCCTCGCCGTCACCGTGCTCTGCGACGCCCTGTTCACCTCGCCCGAACTGCGCAGCAGCTACCACTCCGGCGAGCTGCTGGACGCCGGCTGGTTCGCGGGCAGCCTGCTGCTCGCCTGGGCGCCGTGGTCCCCGCGCTGGCGCCGCCCGCTGCGCGAGCACCCGGCGCTCGGCGGCCTGCCGCGCCGCCGGGTCGCCACCACCTTCAGCGCGCTCACCCCCTACGCGGCGGCCGCCGTCTGCACCGCCGGGATCCTCTACAACGCCCTCGGCGGGCGCTCGCTGGACCGGGTGGTGGCCGCGGCCGCCTGCACCGTCGGCCTCGCGCTGATCCTGCGGCAGGGCATCATGCTGCTGGACAACCTCTCGCTGGCCCAGGAACTCGCCCACAAGGAGGCGCACTTCCGCTCCCTGGTGCAGGGCTCCAGCGACGTCATCATGATCGCCGGCGCCAACGGCGTGCTCTCCTACGTCTCCCCGGCCGCGCTCGGCGTCTACGGGCGCGACCCGGAGGAGCTGGTCGGCGGCAACCTGCTCGACCTCATCCATCCCGAGGACGTCGACCGGGTGCTGCTGGAGGTCCGCCGCTTCCTCGCCCGCGGCCGCCTCGCCGCCCACCGCGACCCCGGCGCCGAACCACTGCCCGCCGCCCGGGTGGAGTGCCGGATCGGCTCCGGCGCCGGCGAGTGGCTGCACGTCGAGTCCACCGTCGACCGGTACCGCGACGGCCTCATCCTGAACAGCCGCGACGTCACCGAACGGGTCATGCTGCAGGCGCAGTTGCAGCACAACGCCTTCCACGACCCGCTCACCGACCTGCCCAACCGGGCGCTGTTCACCCAGCGGCTGCGCACCGCGCTGGCCGCCCGCTGCCCGCAGGAGGAGGCCGGCGCCGGGGTCGCCGTGCTCTTCCTCGACCTGGACGGCTTCAAGGCGGTCAACGACACCGCCGGCCACCAGGTCGGCGACGAGCTGCTCGTCCAGGCCGCCCGCCGGCTCCAGGGCGCCGTCCGCTGCGGGGACACCGTCGCCCGGTTCGGCGGCGACGAGTTCGCCGCCCTGGTCTGCGGCCCGCTCGGCCGCCTCCAGGTCCAGGAGCTCGCCGAGCGGCTGCGCACCGCGCTCTCCGAGCCGTACTGGATCGGCGGCAGCGAACTCAGCGTCGCCGCCAGCATCGGCATCGCCTTCGGCAGCCCCGAAC
>NZ_BAAAKJ010000049.1:778-7370 GCF_039527695.1 Kitasatospora putterlickiae | reverse complement strand
CGCCGCCGCCGACGAGCTCATGCGCAACGCCGACCTCGCGATGTACCGCGCCAAGTCCGAGGGCAAGGGCCGGGTGATGCTCTACACCCCGGCCATGCGTGCCGACCTGGAGCGCCGCACCGAGCTGGACGAGCGGCTCCGGGCGGCCGTCCGGGAGGGCGGCTTCGCACTGCTCCACCAGCCGGTGGTGGACCTGGTGAGCGGCGCGGTCACCGCCGTCGAGGCGCAGGCCCGCTGGCGCTCCGCGCAGGGCCTGCTGCTCACCCCCGCCGAGTTCCTGCGCTCCACCGAGAACGGCGACGCCGCCGCCCGGTACTCCCGCTGGCTGGTCCGTGAGGCGGTCACCGCCGCCGCGCTGCGCCGCAGCCCGCCCGCCCGGGGCCTGCCCGTCCCGCCGCCGGTCCCGGTGTCGGTCCGGCTCTCCGCCGAACGGCTCTGCGCGCCCGGCCTGTACGAGACGGTGGCCGCGGCGCTGCGCGACAGCGGGCTGCCCGGCGGCCAACTGATCGTCGAGGTGGCCCGGATGGGCCCGGACGAGCTGGCCGACGAACTCGGCCGCCGGCTCGCCGCGCTGCGCCGGCTCGGCGTCTCCACCGCGCTGGCCGGCTTCGGGGCCGGCCACGGATCGCTCGGCGCGCTCGCCCGGCTGCCCTTCGACGGCCTCAAGCTGGACCGCTCGCTGGTCCACGACCTGGGCGACTCCGCGCTCGCCCGGACGCTCGCCGGACACGCCCTGCGGCTCGGCCGCGACCTCGGTCTGGTCACCGGCGCCGAGGGCGTCGACCTGCCCCGGCAGGTGGCCGTGCTGCAGGAGTTGGGCTGCCGCCAGGTGCAGGGCTCGGCCTTCTCGGCGCCGCTGGACGAGAGCCGGCTGCGGCGCGCCCTGGCCCGCCGCGCCTACCCGGTGCCGCGCCCGCCCGGCCCACCGTCGGCCCGGCGGGCGTACCTGGCCCCGGACACCCGGACGAGTGGGCGGGCCGAGGGCGCGCAGGGACGTGTCGCAGCTCACCACGGCCCCTCCGACCTGCCCGAACACCAGGCCGTGCCAGGTCCGGGAACAGGTCCGCATGGCGAGACCACCGTCCCACCTGCTTGACAGTCGGGCCTTGACGGGAGGAAGGTCATTGCCATGCGCACCCGAATTCTCGTACTTGGCGGGCGCGTCGGCTGAGCGGGCCATGCCCCGCTCGTGACAGACCGACGCGCCACCCCTCGCATGCCCTTGGGCACGAGGGGTTTTTTGTTGCACCGACGCCGTTCCACCACTGCAAGACCCCTGGCCCCGTGGCCCCGCGAAAGGGACGATTGGGGCAGAGCCGGCGATCGGCCCGCAAGCGGGACCCCACCCCTCGACCCCCGGGGCCCGTAACCCACCGGGCCGGCCAGAACCGAGAAGAGACAGGCAGATGACTGAGCACGCCGCAGCCCCCCGCCGCGGGGACACCCCGGCCGCCCACGCTCCCGCTCCGCAGCACGCCGTCGAGACCATGACCGGCGCCCAGTCGCTCATCCGCTCGCTGGAGGCCGTCGGGGCGGACACCGTCTTCGGCATCCCCGGCGGGGCCATCCTTCCCGCGTACGACCCGCTGATGGACTCCACCAAGGTCCGCCACATCCTGGTCCGCCACGAGCAGGGCGCCGGCCACGCCGCCACCGGGTACGCGCAGGCCACCGGCCGGGTCGGCGTCTGCATGGCGACCTCCGGCCCGGGCGCCACCAACCTGGTCACCCCGATCGCCGACGCCTACATGGACTCGGTGCCGATCGTCGCGATCACCGGCCAGGTCGCCTCCCAGGCGATCGGCACGGACGCCTTCCAGGAGGCGGACATCTGCGGCATCACCATGCCGATCACCAAGCACAACTACCTGGTCACCGACCCGGCCGAGATCCCCCGGGTGATCGCCGAGGCGTTCCACATCGCCGCCACCGGCCGCCCCGGCCCGGTCCTGGTCGACATCGCCAAGGACGCGCTGCAGGCCACCACCACCTTCCGCTGGCCGGTCGAGACCTCGCTGCCCGGCTACCGCCCGGTGACCAAGCCGCACGCCAAGCAGATCCGCGAGGCCGCGAAGATGCTGGTCACCGCCAAGCGCCCGGTGCTGTACGTCGGAGGCGGCGTCATCAAGGCGGGCGCCACGGCCGAGCTGCGGATCCTCGCCGAGCTGACCGGCGCCCCGGTGGTCACCACCCTGATGGCGCTCGGCGCCTTCCCGGACAGCCACCCGCAGCACCTGGGCATGCCCGGCATGCACGGATCGGTCCCGGCCGTCACCGCGCTGCAGAAGGCGGACCTGCTCTTCACCCTCGGCGCCCGCTTCGACGACCGGGTCACCGGCAAGCTGGACAGCTTCGCGCCGTACGCCAAGGTCGTCCACGCCGACATCGACCCGGCCGAGATCGGCAAGAACCGTCCGGCCGACGTGCCGATCGTCGGCGACGCCCGCGAGGTGCTGGCCGACCTCATCGTCGCCGTCCAGGCCGAGTTCGACGCCGGCCACAAGGGCGACTACGGCGACTGGTGGGAGCGGCTGGACGAGTGGAAGCGGACCTACCCGCTGGGCTACGAGCCCGCGGCGGGCGGCCAGCTCTCCCCGCAGCAGGTCATCGAGCGGATCGGCCGGCTGGTCGGCCCGGACGCCATCTACGCGGCGGGCGTCGGCCAGCACCAGATGTGGAGCTCGCAGTTCATCCGGTTCGAGAAGCCGGGCACCTGGCTCAACTCCGGCGGCGCCGGGACCATGGGCTACGCCGTCCCGGCCGCGATGGGCGCCAAGGCGGGCCGCCCGGAGACCGCCGTCTGGGCGATCGACGGCGACGGCTGCTTCCAGATGACCAACCAGGAGCTGGTCACCTGCGCCCTGAACGGCATCCCGATCAAGGTCGCGGTCATCAACAACGGTTCGCTGGGCATGGTCCGGCAGTGGCAGACGCTGTTCTACAACCAGCGCTACTCCAACACCGTGCTGCACGCCGGCCCCGGCCACGACGGCATCGAGCCGCCCGCCCAGGGCACCCGGATCCCCGACTTCGTCCTGCTCGCCGAGGCGATGGGCTGCGTCGGCCTGCGCTGCGAGCGCCCCGAGGACCTCGACGAGGTGATCAAGCAGGCGATGGAGATCAACGACCGCCCGGTGGTCATCGACTTCATCGTCCACCAGGACGCCATGGTCTGGCCGATGGTCGCGGCCGGCACCAGCAACGACGAGATCCTGTTCGCCCGCGGGGTGCGCCCCGACTTCGGCGACGACCTCGACTGAGCCCCTTCCGGAACGACCAAGGGAACCCACGACCCATGTCCAAGCACACCCTGTCCGTCCTGGTCGAGAACAAGCCCGGCGTGCTCGCCCGGATCGCCGCGCTGTTCTCCCGTCGGGGCTTCAACATCGACTCCCTCGCCGTCGGACCCACCGAGCATCCGGACGTGTCCCGGATGACCATCGTGGTCAACGTCGAGGACCTCCCGCTGGAACAGGTCACCAAGCAGCTCAACAAGCTCGTCAACGTGATCAAGATCGTCGAACTCGACCAGTCCGCTGCGATCCAGCGGGAACTGGTCCTGGTGAAGGTCCGCGCCGACAACGAGACCCGGTCGCAGATCGTCGAGATCGTCCAGCTGTTCCGCGCCAAGACGGTCGACGTGTCCCCGGACGCGGTGACCATCGAGGCCACCGGCAGCTCGGACAAGCTGGAGGCCATGCTCCGGATGCTGGAGCCTTACGGCATCAAGGAGTTGGTCCAGTCCGGCCTGGTCGCCATCGGGCGCGGCGCCCGTTCGATCACGGACCGTTCGCTGCGCGCCCTCGACCGCAGCGCCTGACCGCGCCGCCCTTCCACACCCACCGCTCCACCCCTTCACCGGGTCCGCATACGGTAGGAACCGACGCAGACCCAGGCAATCCACTCGCAAGGAGATGTGCCCCCGTGGCCGAGCTGTTCTACGAAGACGACGCCGACCTGTCCATCATCCAGGGCCGCAAGGTCGCGGTCATCGGCTACGGCAGCCAGGGCCACGCCCACGCGCTGTCCCTGCGCGACTCGGGCGCGGACGTCCGGGTCGGCCTGAAGCCGGAGTCCAAGTCCCGCCAGAAGGCCGAGGAGGCCGGTCTGCGCGTGGTCACCCCCGCCGAGGCCGCGGCCGAGGCCGACGTCATCATGATCCTGGTCCCGGACCCGATCCAGGCCGACGTCTACGAGGCGGACATCGCCCCGCACCTGAAGGCCGGCGACGCCCTGTTCTTCGGCCACGGCCTGAACATCCGCTTCGGCTTCATCAAGCCGCCGGCCGACGTCGACGTCTGCATGGTCGCCCCGAAGGGCCCGGGCCACCTGGTCCGCCGCCAGTACGAGGAGGGCCGCGGCGTCCCGGCGATCGTCGCGGTCGAGCAGGACGCCTCCGGCAAGGCCTTCGACCTGGCGCTGTCCTACGCCAAGGGCCTGGGCGCCACCAAGGCCGGCGTCATCAAGACCACCTTCACCGAGGAGACCGAGACCGACCTGTTCGGCGAGCAGGCCGTCCTCTGCGGCGGCACCGCCGCCCTGGTGAAGGCCGGTTTCGAGACCCTGGTCGAGGCCGGCTACCAGCCGGAGATCGCCTACTTCGAGTGCCTGCACGAGCTGAAGCTCATCGTCGACCTGATGTACGAGGGCGGCCTGGAGAAGATGCGCTGGTCGGTCTCCGAGACCGCCGAGTGGGGCGACTACGTCACCGGCCCGCGGATCATCACCGACGCCACCAAGGCCGAGATGAGGAAGGTCCTCGCCGAGATCCAGGACGGCACCTTCGCCAACACCTGGATCGCCGAGTACAAGGCCGGTCTGCCCAAGTACAACGAGTACAAGAAGGCCGACGAGGACCACCTGCTGGAGACCACCGGCAAGAAGCTGCGCAAGCTGATGAGCTGGGTCAAGGAAGAGGCCTGAGCGACACCGGGCGCGTGCTGAACCGGACCCTCCCGATTTTGTAACGCCCTTGTACAACTAGGCTGCTCCCGTCCGGGTGATTTCGCCGGACGGGAGCAGCCGGGTATCCAGCCCGTCGATACACTTCCGAGTGCGCGTCAGGCCCACAGCGTCGTGCGTCTACCTACGCGGCATGCCACCTTCCCCCGCCCTCCACGCCACCTTCGTGCCCGGGGGAACCGGACAGTTAAGGACCACTGTCGTGAGCAAATCCGTAGTTCTGATCGCCGAAGAGCTCTCGCCCGCCACGGTCGACGCCCTTGGCCCCGACTTCGAGATCCGCCACTGCAACGGCGCGGACCGCACCGAGCTGCTGACCGCGATCGCGGACGTCGACGCCATCCTGATCCGCTCCGCCACCAAGGTCGACGCCGAGGCGCTGGCCGCCGCCCGCCGGCTCAAGGTCGTCGCCCGGGCCGGCGTCGGCCTCGACAACGTCGACGTCTCCGCCGCCACCAAGGCCGGCGTCATGGTCGTGAACGCGCCGACCTCCAACATCGTCACCGCCGCCGAGCTCGCCTGCGGCCTGCTGATCTCGGTCGCCCGCAACATCGCGCCGGCCAACGCCGCGCTCAAGGGCGGCGAGTGGAAGCGCAACAAGTACACCGGCGTGGAGCTGAGCGAGAAGGTCCTCGGCGTCGTCGGCCTCGGCCGGATCGGCGTGCTGGTCGCCCAGCGGATGTCCGCGTTCGGCATGAAGATCGTCGCGTACGACCCCTACATCCAGGCCGCCCGCGCCGCGCAGATGGGCGTCAAGCTGGTCTCGCTGGAGGAGCTGCTGGAGGTCTCGGACTTCATCACCGTCCACCTCCCGAAGACCCCGGAGACCATCGGCCTGATCGGCGACGAGGCGCTGCACAAGGTCAAGCCGACCGTCCGGATCGTCAACGCCGCCCGCGGTGGCATCGTCGACGAGGAGGCGCTGCTCAGCGCCCTGCGCGACGGCCGGGTGGCCGGCGCCGGCCTGGACGTGTACGCCAAGGAGCCGTGCACCGACTCGCCGCTGTTCGCGCTCGACAACGTGGTGGCCACCCCGCACCTGGGCGCCTCGACCGACGAGGCCCAGGAGAAGGCCGGCATCGCCGTCGCCCGTTCGGTGCGCCTGGCGCTGGCCGGCGAGCTGGTGCCGGACGCGGTCAACGTCCAGGGCGGCGTGATCGCCGAGGACGTCCGCCCGGGCCTGCCGCTGGCCGAGAAGCTCGGCCGGATCTTCACCGCGCTGGCCGGCGAGGTGGCCGTCCGACTGGACGTCGAGGTGCGCGGCGAGATCACCCAGCACGACGTCAAGGTGCTCGAACTGTCCGCCCTCAAGGGCGTGTTCGAGGACGTCGTGGCGGAGACGGTGTCCTACGTCAACGCCCCGCTGTTCGCCCAGGAGCGCGGCGTCGAGGTGCGGCTGACCACCTCCAGCGAGAGCCCCGAGCACCGCAACGTCATCACCGTGCGCGGCACCCTCGCGAACGGCGAGGAGATCGCCATCTCCGGCACGCTGGCCGGCCCCAAGCAGATCCAGAAGATCGTCGGCGTGGACGCCTTCGACGTGGACGTGGCGCTCACCGACCACATGGCCTTCTTCAAGTACGAGGACCGCCCGGGCGTGGTCGGCGTCCTCGGCCGCCACCTCGGCGAC
>NZ_BAAAKJ010000049.1:0-709 GCF_039527695.1 Kitasatospora putterlickiae | reverse complement strand
CCCCCTGGCGCGTTCCTCCGGGTGACCGCCGTCTCAGATAGTAGGAAATCCAAGTATTCGTGCAGACACCGCCGGGCCGGGGCCGTACGGTGGTGGAAGCCGTACGGTGTGCCGCCCCTGTAGCCAGGGAGTTCGGCCCGTGCGCGCGTGTACGCCCGATGGGCAGGTGACCCCCGCCCGGTGTACCCCCCCTCCTCCCCACCGCCGCGTCCGTTCCCACGGCGCGTATCGAACCAAGGAGCCCCGGTATGCCCCCGACCGCCGACCGCCACGCCCCTTCCGCCCCCGCCGCCCCGCAGACCCGCGTCCCGCGCCGCCGCCGGGCCGCCGAGCGGAACCCCTTCGCCGCCGCGGCGCTCCAGCGCGCGCTCGACCGCCGCGACAACGGCGGCGTGACCGGCCACCACTGACCTCCCGGGCCGACGGCGCCGCGGTGGCGTTCATCCGCCGAATGCGCCGAACGGGCTGACGGAGTGTCACTCCAAGGGGTGCACCTTGCCACCGTTCGGGGGAGGTTGCTCGCCCCGACCGGCGCGATATTCCTAATTTGGGGCCCCCGGAAGGGTGATCGACGGCCGCACGGGCGGGCGTCAGCGGCACCGCGTGCGGATCATTCCCCCGGCCGGGGGAGAGGACCCCATGCGTCGCCCCACCGTCCGCCGACCGCTCACCCGGATCGGCCTCGCCCTGGCCCTGCTGGCCGGACCCG
>NZ_BAAAKJ010000048.1:0-2152 GCF_039527695.1 Kitasatospora putterlickiae | reverse complement strand
GCAACCTCATGTCGGTCGGCGTGCTCGGGCCCTGGGCGCTGCTGCGCCACCGGCTGCGGGCCGGCCTGCCGGGCGCCGCGGAGTCCCGCGCGGGGGACCGCCCGAGCGGCGGGAACACGTCGGCCAGCTCACACACTCGGGCGGGTGACGACCGACCTACCAGACGGTAACTTTCCTCCCGGACGCCTGTCCGTCGCCACTCAGCGAGGAGCCCGCCATGCCCGAAGCCGTCATCGTCAGCGCCACCCGTTCGCCGATCGGCCGGGCCTTCAAGGGCTCGCTGAAGGACGTCCGCCCGGACGACCTGACCGCGCACGTCATCCAGGCCGCCCTGGCCGAGGTGCCGCAGCTCGACCCCCGCGAGATCGACGACCTGATGCTCGGCTGCGGCCTGCCCGGCGGCGAGCAGGGCCACAACCTGGCCCGCGTCGTGGCCGTGCAGATGGGCATGGACTACCTGCCCGGGGCCACGATCACCCGCTACTGCTCCTCCTCGCTGCAGACCACGCGGATGGCGCTGCACGCGATCAAGGCCGGCGAGGGCGACGTCTTCGTCTCGGCCGGCGTGGAGACCGTCTCGCGCAGCGTCCACGGCACCTCGGACGGCCTGCCGGGCACCATGAACCCGCTGTTCGACGAGGCGCGGGCGCGCACCGCCCGGCGCGCGGAGGAAGGGGGCGGCGAGTGGCACGACCCGCGTGCGGACGGACTGCTGCCGGACGCCTACATCGCGATGGGCCAGACCGCCGAGAACCTGGCCGCGCTCAAGGGCGTCACCCGCGCCGAGCAGGACGAGTTCGGCGTGCGCTCGCAGAACCTCGCCGAGGCCGCCCTCAAGGCCGGCTTCTGGGAGCGCGAGATCACCCCGGTCACGCTGCCGGACGGCACCGTGGTCAGCACGGACGACGGCCCGCGCGCGGGCGTCACGCTGGAGGGCGTCTCCGGCCTGAAGCCGGTGTTCCGCCCCGACGGCACGGTGACCGCCGGTAACTGCTGCCCGCTGAACGACGGCGCCGCCGCGCTGGTCGTCATGTCCGACACCAAGGCCCGCGAGCTGGGCATCACCCCGCTCGCCCGGGTGGTCTCCACCGGTGTCAGCGCGCTCTCCCCCGAGATCATGGGCTACGGCCCGGTCGAGGCCTCCCGGCAGGCGCTCAAGCGGGCCGGGCTGGGCATCGGCGACATCGACCTGGTCGAGATCAACGAGGCCTTCGCCGCCCAGGTGATCCCGTCCTACCGCGACCTCGGCGTCGACCTGGACCGGCTGAACGTCAACGGCGGCGCGATCGCGGTCGGCCACCCCTTCGGCATGACCGGCGCCCGGATCACCACCACCCTGATCAACTCCCTGCGGTGGCACGACAAGCAGTTCGGTCTGGAGACCATGTGCGTCGGTGGCGGCCAGGGCATGGCGATGGTCATCGAGCGGCTCAGCTGAGTCCGCCCCACCCCTCCCCCGTCAAGCCCGAAGGGTCCAGACCACCCATTTGGAGTGACGCAGCGTAATTGAGGGCCGGATCACACCGAGAGGTCGATCCGGCCCTCTTTTCCGTCATTTCGGGACCGGAAATCAACGGTGCGGAGCGGATCAACTCCGCAGCGTAGACCGGCACTACCTAACAATTTGGGGACAAGAGCGAAAGTCATGGACAAAGTGGACATTCGCCACTGCGGTAACAGGGCAGGATGCGGCACTGTGGAGGCGTAACCCCGTTCCACTCCTCGCTAGGAGTACGTTCCGTGAGCGCCGTCTACACCATCCTGCTGCTGATCCTGATCGCCGTGTCGACCGCCGTACTGCTCCACCTCCGGGGAATCTCCCGCCGGCTGGACGAGCGCGCCGCCGCCGCACCGGCCGTCGACGAGGCGGCGATACGCCGGGCCGTCGCCGACGCGCTGGCCGCCGACCGCGAGCGGGAGATCGTCGAGGCCCGGGCGTTCTGGGCCGAGCAGGAGGCCCGCGCGGCCGAGGACGCGCCACTGTTCGACTCCCCCTTCGCCGGGGTCTTCAACACCACCGAGGAGTGGCCGCTGTTCTTCCCCCGCCCGACCGGGCCGGGCGAGGCGGCCGACAACGCGGGCACCATGGACCCGGAGTTCGGCGAGGCGCTGCGCTCCGCGCTGGAGGACCTGATCAACGAGGGCGGCGCCC
>NZ_BAAAKJ010000047.1:25091-28505 GCF_039527695.1 Kitasatospora putterlickiae | reverse complement strand
TGGCGAGGAGGTGCCGGCAGCCCGGGCAGAGCCGGCCGCGGTCGGCGCCGCAGCCCGCGCAGGAGGCCGGGACCAGCACGTCGAGCAGCCCGGCCAGGGCGTGGGCGAACGGCCCTTGGGCGGACTGCGGCGGGGGTGGTGCGGAGGTCGGCGGCACGACTGCTCCTCCCGGTCTCGGAACGGAGAGTGAGCAAAGAATGCGCCGTACGGGGGGTGTTGTCCAGGTATTTACCTGTGTTTCACTCGCAGGAGGGTAGACGGTGGGCAACGGGTTGACGGCCCGCCCCATTAGTCCGTCATACCCGAACTCTCCGCTGGGGAGGCGAAAACTCCGTGTGAGGTGTTCGATGAGCCCCAGGGGGTTTCAACCGTCCCTGATGGGGAGGAAGTGAGGTGAGGGCCAGTCGTTCCCACCGTTTCCGGTGGGACGGAGGGCCGGCGGAAGGATTGGCTGGTCCGGCTGGTCTCAGTCCGGTCCGGTAGCACCCGGACCGGCGACAGAACGAGGGATCGGAGTTCTGCGTGGACATCGTTGTCAAGGGCCGCAAGACCGAGGTGCCCAAGAGGTTCCGGGATCACGTGGCCGAGAAGCTGGAGAAGGTCCAGAAGTTCGACACCAAGGCGATCAGCCTCGATGTCGAGGTGTCCAAGGAACACAACCCGCGGCAGGCCGACAGGTCGGACCGCGTGGAGATCACTCTCCGTACCCGTGGTCCGGTGATCCGGGCCGAGGCCGCCGCCGCCGACCCTTACGCGGCGCTCGACCTGGCCTCGGCGAAGCTCGACGCCCAGCTGCGCAAGTCCGCGGACCGGCGTCGGGTCCACAAGGGCGGCAACGGCCGCACCCCGATCAGCGTCGCCGAGGCGACCGCGGCCCTGGCCGCGCTGCCCGAGACGCCGCCGTCGGAGAGCGCGACCAACGGGGCCGTCCGCAAGACCATGATGGGATCCCTGGAAGTGGAGGGCGAAGGCCCGCTGGTGGTCCGGGAGAAGACGCACCCGGCCGCCCCGATGGCGCTCGACCAGGCGCTCTACGAGATGGAACTGGTCGGTCACGACTTCTACCTCTTCGTGGAGAAGGACAGCGGCCTGCCGAGCGTCGTCTACCGCCGGCACGGTTACCACTACGGTGTGATCCACCTGAAGGCCGACGGCTCGACCGTCGAGGCGGGTGGCGCCGGCGGTGCGATCGGCGCGGGCGACGACGAGGACTGACCGTCCGAGCAGCATGGGAGGGTGACCCCGGTGGCCGGTGCCGCCGGGGTCACCGGCGTTCCGGGGCCGGTTCCCCGCGCCGCCGGGCCGTCGCACAGGTCACCCGATGCGGGCCGATCGGCGCCGGAGGGTGACCGAAGGGTGCTCCGGCCGTGGAATGATTGGCGCACGACGACCGGCGACGGGGGAGGAGCGGATGGGGGATCACTTCGGGCTGGGGCCCGCAACGGGGCCGGTCGCGGGGGTGTCGCCCGGCCCGGGGGCGGAGCCCGAGTACGCCCTGCGCCGGGGGGAGCCGATCCGCGTCCTGGTGGTGGACGACCACGCGCTGTTCCGCCGCGGCCTGGAGATCGTGCTGGCCGAGGAGGAGGACATCACCGTCGTCGGTGAGGCCGGGGACGGCGCCGAGGCGGTGCTCAAGGCCGCCGACCTGCTGCCGGACATCATCCTCATGGACGTCAGGATGCCGCGCCGCAGCGGGATCGAGGCCTGCACCGCGATCAAGGACGTCGCGCCCAGCACCAAGATCATCATGCTGACGATAAGCGACGAGGAGGCCGACCTCTACGAGGCGATCAAGGCGGGCGCCACCGGGTACCTGCTCAAGGAGATCTCCACCGACGAGGTCGCCACCGCGATCCGCGCGGTCGCCGACGGGCAGTCCCAGATCAGCCCGTCGATGGCGTCCAAGCTGCTCACCGAGTTCAAGTCGATGATCCAGCGCCGGTCCGACGAGCGGGAGTTGGTGCCCGCGCCGCGGCTGACCGACCGGGAGCTGGAGGTGCTGAAGCTGGTGGCCACCGGGATGAACAACCGGGAGATCGCCAAGGAGCTGTTCATCAGCGAGAACACCGTGAAGAACCACGTGCGCAACATCCTGGAGAAGCTCCAGCTGCACTCCCGGATGGAGGCCGTGGTGTACGCGATGCGGGAGAAGATCCTCGAAATAGGGTGAGCGCGGGGGCCGTTGGGCCCCCGCCGCGGCTTCGCGCCCCCGCGTGCCGCTCAGCCGAGCAGCCGCTCCAGCGGGGGGCGGAGCGCCTCGTCGGGCAGCGTCCCGATCCGGACGCCGTCGCAGCCCACCCAGGAGGCCGCCTCGCGCAGCGCCCCGGCCAGCGCCTCCAGGTGCCGGGGGGAGTCCAGCGATATCTGACGGGCCACCAGCGTGCGCCCCTCGCGGGCCGGATCGACCCGGCCGACCAGCCGCCCGCCGGTCAGCAGCGGCATCGCGAAGTAGCCGTGCACCCGCTTGTGCTTGGGGGTGTAGGCCTCCAGCCGGTGGAGCATGCCGAAGATCCGCTCGGTGCGCGGGCGGTCCCAGATCAGCGAGTCGAACGGCGAGAGCAGCGTGGTGCGGTGGCGTCCGCGCGGCGCCGCGGCGAGCGCCCCGGGGTCGGCCCAGGCCGCGCCCGGGGAGCCGTCCGGCCCCCAGCCGGCCACCTGGACCGGCACCAGGCCGGAGTCGGGCAGCACCGCGTCCAACTGGTCGGCGCGCAGCCGGTGGTAGTCGAGCAGATCGGCCCGGGTGGCCACGCCGAGGGCCGCGCCGGACTGCGCGACCAGGGTCCGCAGGCACTCCTCGTCCGTCGGCTCGGCGGCGAACAGCTCGGCGGGGACGGCCTGTTCGGCCAGGGCGTAGACGCGCTTCCAGCTCCGGCGCTCGGTGCAGACCACGTCCCCGAAGGCCAGCGCCCGCTCCACCGCGATCTTGGTGTCCGACCAGTCCCACCACTCGGCGGTCTTCTTGGCGCCGCCCAGCTCGGTGGAGGTGAGCGGGCCCTCGGCGCGCAGTTTGTCGAGCACGGTGCGGTACGTCGCCGCGTCGACCTGCTTGCCCCAGACGTGCGCCTTGGCACGGTAGCCCCGGCGGCGGAAGGCGAACAGCGGCCACTCCTCGACCGGCAGCACGCAGGCGGCGTGCGACCAGTACTCGAAGCCGCTGCCGGAGCCCCAGTACGCCGCCTCGACCGCCGGACGGCCGACCGCGCCGAGCCGGGCGTACGGGACCAGCTCGTGCGAGCGGGCCAGCACCGAGATGGTGTCGAGCTGCACGGAGCCGAGCCGGCGCAGCATTCCGCGCACCCCGCCCCGGCGGTCCGGGGCGCCGAGCAGGCCCTGGGCGCGCAGGGCGATCCGGCGGGCGTCGTCGGCGCCGAGGACGGTCACCGGGGCGGGGGCCGAGGAGGACGGGCCGGGGGG
>NZ_BAAAKJ010000047.1:20112-25046 GCF_039527695.1 Kitasatospora putterlickiae | reverse complement strand
GCCCCGCCCGCCCGCGCCCCGGCCGGACGCGGGTTCAGCCGGAGAGGTCCTCGGCGAGCAGGGAGGCGATCCAGGTGTCGCGGAACCGCCCGCGCTGCTCGGAGTAGGAGCGCAGGGTGCCCTCGAAGCGGAAGCCGACCCGCTCGGCCACCGCGCGGGACCCCTCGTTGCCCACGTAGGCGAGCCACTCCAGGCGGCGCAGGCCGAGCTCGCGCAGGCCGTAGCGGGCCACCGCGGCGGCGGCCTCCGCGGTGTAGCCGCGGCTGCGGAACTCCTTGGCCGCCCACCAGCCGACCTCGGCGGCCCCTGGCCGGCCGGCGCAGGCCGTCAGCCCCTGGCTGCCGACCAGGGCGCCGGACTCCCGCTCGAACACGCACCAGATCAGGTTGTCGCCGGTCCGCCAGCCGTTGGCGGCGAGGTCGTGGACGAAGTACTCGGCGTCCTGGCGGCCGTACGGGACCGGGACCACGGTCCAGCGCTGGATCTCCTCGTCCTGGCAGGCGGCGAGGATCGCGTCGACGTCCTCCTCGCGCGGGGCGCGCAGGACCAGGCGGTCCGTGGTGAGGGCGACGGGCTCGGCCGGGCGTGACCCGTGCTGGTTCTCCTGCTGCTCTTCCATGGGCGGATTATTCCGTACAGAGAGAAACCCGGGCATCCGATTAACGGACCGGTGCGTTCAACTGGTCGGACGCGCGTCCGGTTTGCCCTGCTGCGCGGGACTATCGTCGGAAGTGCTCGCGCGGGTGACACGGGAATACCGTGCTGACGCACCTCCCGGGGTGTTGGGCTCCTCGCATACGATGGCCCGTGCGGTGGGGTGGATCCGCCGTGCAGTCGTCCAGTGCCAATCCAGGCAAGGAGCCCGCTCACGTGTCCGTCTTCGACAAGATCCTGCGCGCCGGCGAAGGCAAGATCCTTCGCAAGCTGCAGCGGATTGCTGCCCAGGTCAACTCCATCGAAGAGGACTTCGTCAACCTCACCGACGCCGAGCTGCGCGCGCTGACCGACGAGTACAAGCAGCGCCTCGCCGACGGCGAGACCCTGGACGACATCCTCCCCGAGGCGTTCGCCACCGTCCGGGAGGCCGCCAAGCGCGTGCTGGGCCAGCGCCACTACGACGTCCAGCTGATGGGCGGCGCCGCGCTGCACCTCGGCTACGTCGCCGAGATGCGCACCGGTGAGGGCAAGACCCTGGTCGGCACGCTGCCCACCTACCTCAACGCGCTCACCGGCAAGGGCGTGCACCTCATCACGGTCAACGACTACCTCGCCGAGCGCGACTCGGAGTGGATGGGCCGGGTGCACCGCTTCCTCGGCCTTGAGGTCGGCGTGATCCTCGGCAACATGACGCCCGCCGAGCGCAAGCGCCAGTACGGGATGGACATCACGTACGGCACCAACAACGAGTTCGGCTTCGACTACCTGCGCGACAACATGGCCTGGTCGAAGGACGAACTGGTCCAGCGCGGCCACAACTTCGCGGTCGTCGACGAGGTCGACTCGATCCTCATCGACGAGGCCCGCACCCCGCTGATCATCTCCGGCCCGGCGGACCAGGCGACCAAGTGGTACGCCGACTTCGCCAAGCTGGTGCTGCGCCTGAAGATCGACCGGGACTACGAGGTCGACGAGAAGAAGCGCACCGTCGGCATCCTGGAGGAGGGCGTCACCCGGGTCGAGGACTACCTGGGCATCGACAACCTCTACGAGTCGGTGAACACCCCGCTGGTCGGCTTCCTGAACAACGCCATCAAGGCGAAGGAGCTGTACAAGGCGGACAAGGACTACGTCGTCATGAACGGCGAAGTCATGATCGTCGACGAGCACACCGGCCGCATCCTGGCCGGCCGCCGCTACAACGAGGGCATGCACCAGGCGATCGAGGCCAAGGAAGGGGTGGAGGTCCAGAACGAGAACCAGACCCTGGCCACCATCACCCTCCAGAACTTCTTCCGCCTGTACGACAAGCTGGCCGGCATGACCGGTACCGGCACCACCGAGGCGGCCGAGTTCCACCAGATCTACAAGCTCGGCGTGGTGCCGATCCCGACCAACAGGACGCCGCTGCGCATCGACCAGCCCGACCTGATCTACAAGTCGGAGCCGGCCAAGTTCGCCGCCGTGGTCGAGGACATCGCCCAGAAGCACGAGAAGGGCCAGCCGGTGCTGGTCGGCACCGTGTCGGTCGAGAAGTCCGAGTACCTGTCGCAGGAGCTGCGCAAGCGCGGCATCCCGCACGAGGTGCTGAACGCCAAGCACCACGAGCGCGAGGCGCAGATCGTCGCCCAGGCGGGCCGCAAGGGCGCCGTCACCGTCGCCACCAACATGGCCGGCCGCGGTACCGACATCATGCTCGGCGGCAACGCCGACCACCTCGCGGCCGCCGAGCTGGCCCAGCGCGGGCTCTCCGCGGTGGACACCCCGGAGGAGTACGAGGCCGCCTTCCCGGCCGCCCTGGAGAAGGCCAAGGCCGCCGTCAAGACGGAGCAGGACGAGGTCAAGGAGGCCGGCGGCCTCTACGTGCTCGGCACCGAGCGGCACGAGTCCCGCCGGATCGACAACCAGCTGCGCGGCCGTTCCGGCCGTCAGGGCGACCCGGGCGAGTCCCGCTTCTACCTGTCGCTGGGCGACGACCTGATGCGCCTGTTCAAGGCCGGCATGGTCGAGCGCGTGCTCTCGATGGCCAACGTGCCCGAGGACGTGCCGATCGAGTCGAAGATGGTCACCCGGGCCATCGCCTCCGCGCAGACCCAGGTCGAGCAGCAGAACTTCGAGATCCGCAAGAACGTCCTCAAGTACGACGAGGTGCTGAACCGCCAGCGCGAGGTCATCTACGGCGAGCGCCGCCGCGTGCTGGAGGGCGAGGACCTGCAGGAGCAGGTCGGCCACTTCATGGACGACACCGTCGAGGCGTACGTCCGGGCCGCCACCGGCGAGGGCTTCGAGGACGACTGGGACCTTGAGAAGCTCTGGACCGCGCTCAAGCAGCTCTACCCGCTCAACCTGGAGCTGGAGGAGCTGGAGGAGGAGGCCGGCGGAGCCGCGGGCCTCACCCCGGAGTTCCTCACCAAGGTCATCCAGGAGGACGTCCAGGCGCAGTACGGCGCCCGCGAGGACCAGCTCGGCACCGAGATCATGCGTGAGCTCGAGCGCCGCGTCGTCCTGTCGGTGCTGGACCGCCGCTGGCGCGAGCACCTCTACGAGATGGACTACCTCCAGGAGGGCATCGGCCTGCGGGCCATGGCGCAGCGCGACCCGCTGGTCGAGTACCAGCGCGAGGGCTTCGACATGTTCACCGCGATGATGGAGGGCATCAAGGAGGAGTCCGTCGGCTACCTGTTCAACCTGGAGGTCCAGGTCGAGCAGCAGGTCGAGGAGGTCCCGGTCGAGGACGCCGAGGTCGTGCTCGCGAAGCTGGAGAAGGACGCCGCCCGTCCGGAGATCAAGGCCAAGGGCCTGGAGGCCCCCAAGCCGCAGCGGCTGCACTACACGGCGCCCTCGGACGAGGTCGGCGGCGGTGTGGTCGAGGGCGACTTCGAGGACCTCGGTGCGGAGGACGAGGGCGACGGGCTGACCCGCGCCGAGCGTCGCAAGGCCGCCAAGTCGGCCAAGGGCCGCCGCCGCAAGGGCTGAGCCGGCGGGCGGNNNGACCGCCCCACACCGGGACAGGCGGCCGCTCCGGTACGGGGGCGGCGCCCCGCGTCGTTCCCGGGGCGGTCACCAGGACTCCCGGGCCGGTCACCGGGCCTCCACGGCGGTGCACTGCCACTGGCCGGAGGGGCCGCGCGGCTCCAGCCGGAACGCCACCACGTGATGCCGGGTGCCGAGGTCGACCCGTACGCAGGCCTCGACGGCGCCGGGTGAGGGCGAGCGGTCGTGCACCGGGCCCAGCCGCGGCCGCTCGTCCGCGCCGTGCGCCCGGCGCAGGGTGCCGGCCCGGACCAGGGCGGAGAGCTGGCCGTAGCCGTCCAGCGTGGTGTGGCGCAGCAGCTGGCCGGACGGCCGGGCGCCGGTGAGCACCTCGACCAGCCGGTGGGCGAACCGGGTGCTCAGGGCGCCGAGCGGCTCGTGGCGCGCCCCTCCGGTGCACGCGGCCCGGGGCCGGCGGGGCCGGCGCGGGGGCGCCGGGTGGTGGTCCCGGGCGGTGCCGCGCGAGCGGTAGGGGCGCGCGGAGAGCACGGCGGGCGGGGTGAGGGGCGGTGCGGCGCGGTTCGGGCACGTGGTCATGGGCCTTCCTCGGGGGCGGTCGGCGCGGATCCTGGCCGGGCCGGGCGTGGTGCGGGTACGGACGGGTCCTTGCTAGTGGTCGCCCACGTGGGGCAGCAACGGGTTTCCGGCGGCCTCCCGGAACACCCCGAAATTCACCTATCCGGGTGAGTCAGCCCGTGCGGCGGCAGGCCTGCCGGCGCCCCGGTGGGCGCCGGGTTGACGTGCCGGGGCGGGCGGTGGGGTCCGAAAGGGGACGCTCCGTTCGCCGGGACGGACGTTGCGGCCCGGGCCGCAACGCGCGCAGGATCGAAGGCCGGGCGGTACGCCCCGCAGGGCGTCCGTCCCCGGCACCACCGCACCACCACCGCCCCGACGACGACAGGCGGCCGGTATGACGACATGGGTATCCGGGACACGTCCGGCGCCGCCGGGCACCGGGGGCGCTCTCCGGCGCGGCCTGGTGCTGGGCGGCGGGGGCATGCTCGGCGCGGCCTGGACGGTCGGCGCGCTGTGCGCCGTCGAGGAGGCGACCGGCCTGCCACCGGGCGGCGCGGAGGTGCTGCTCGGCACCTCGGCGGGCGCCATCCTCGGCGCGCTGCTCGCGGGCGGGGCGGACACCGGCCGGCTCCGCGACCACCAGCGGGGCCTGCCGATCACCTCCGGGCCGCTGGCCGGGATCGAGTTCGACTACGACACGGCGGTCGGCGGCGCGCTGCCGCCGCGGC
>NZ_BAAAKJ010000047.1:18825-20073 GCF_039527695.1 Kitasatospora putterlickiae | reverse complement strand
GGCATCGGCTCGCCGGGCCTGCTGCGGGACGCCGTGCGGCATCCGCGCACCTACCCCTGGCTCACCATGGTCTCGGCGATGGCGCCGCACGGCCGGGGCTCGCTGGCGTCGGTCGGCGCGCTGGTCGGCGGCCTGTTCGGGGCGGAGGGCTGGCCGGCGGGCTCGGCGCTGCGGGTCGTCGCGGTGGACTACCGCAGCGGCCGCCGGGTGGTCTTCGGCGACCCCGGCGCACCGCCCGCGCGGGTCGACGAGGCGGTGACGGCCTCCTGCGCGATCCCCGGCTGGTTCGCGCCCGTCCCGGTCGGCGGCACCGAGTACGTGGACGGCGGCTGCTGGTCGGCCACCAACGCCGATCTGCTGCTGGGCCGGGGTCTCGACGAGGTGTACGTGCTCGCCCCGATGGCGGTCCGGCCCGACCCGCCGGGGCGCCCGGAGCCCGACGGAGGCGCGTCCGCCGCCACACGCGCCCGGCGCGTGCGGGACCGGTTGCACGCCCCGCGCGAACGGGACCGCCCGAGCGGGGTGCTCGCCCAGCTGCTCGCCCGCTACCGCCGGACGGTGACCCGGCAGCTGCTGCGCGAGGCCCGGCTGCTGCGGGACGGCGGCGTCCGCGTCCACCTGCTCGCGCCCACCCCCGCCGACCTGGCGGTGATGGGCCCGAACCTGATGGACCCGGCCCGCCGCGAAGCCGTCCTGGAGAGCGCGCTGGACAACTGCCGGCGCTCCCTGGAGGGCGCGCGGCCGGACGCCCGGGAAGACGGTGCGCCCGGCCCGGCGGTGCGCGGGTGATCACGGCCCGCCGTCCGGCGCTTATCCTTGGGGGCCCTGGAAGCTGTGCCGCTGGACGAACCGGAGAGTGCCACCGATGCGCGTGTACGTGCCCACCACCCTGACCGGCCTGGCGGCGGCGCACTCGGGCGGCGCGCTGGAGCAGTCCGCGGCGTACGCCGTGACGCCCGCGCTGCGCGAGTGGTACGTCAGCGACGACCTGGAGGAGCTGGAGTACGCGGCGCTGAACCGGGCCGCCCAGTCCTCGCTGCGCCTGCTGGCCGCCGAGCCCGACGCCCCGCGCCGCCGGGTCGTCGTGGCGCTCGACGTCGCCGAGTCGGCGGTGAAGCCGTTCCCCGGGGACGAGTACCAGGACCAGGCCTCGCTCGGCCGGGTGGTGCTGGCCGGCCCGGTGAAGCTCGCCAAGGCGGCCGCGGTGCACGCGGACGTCGCGGACCGGGACGTGGTGGCCGATGTGAC
>NZ_BAAAKJ010000047.1:10854-18817 GCF_039527695.1 Kitasatospora putterlickiae | reverse complement strand
CGGTGGCGGCGGCGGACGCCGGCGACCAGGACGCCCAGTTCACCGTGGACGGCGCCGAGGACCACGACCTGCTCTGGTTCGCCACCCAGGAGATCGCCGCCCTGCTCGCCTGAGCCCGCCCGCCTGAGGCAGCCCGTCTGAGCCCGTCTGAGCCCGCCCGCGCGGCCCGCGTGAGCCCCGTCCTACCGGTCCGGCGGCACCCGGCGCTACCGTTCAACACGTGCGCACTCACATCGTCTGGGACTGGAACGGAACGCTCTTCCACGACATGGAGGCGGTGCTCGGCGCGAGCAACGCCGCCTTCGCGACCATCGGCGTCGCGCCGATGACGCTGCGGGAGTACCGGGAGCAGTACGAGATCCCGATCCCCCGGTTCTACCAGCGGCTGCTCGGCCGGCTGCCCTCCGACGACGAGTGGCTGCGCCTGGACGACGCGTTCCACGACCGCTACCGCGAGCTGAGCGCCGCCTGCGGTCTCACCGACGGCGCCCGCGAGCTGCTGGACGGCTGGCGGGCGGCCGGACGCAGCCAGTCGCTGCTGTCCATGTACGAGCACGACCGGCTGCTGCCGGTGGTCGAGGGCTTCGGCCTGACCGGCCAGTTCCTGCGGGTGGACGGGCGCAGCGGCCCGGCCGGCGGGCAGAAGGCCGAGCACCTGGTCCGGCACCTGGCCGCGCTCGGCGGGCAGGTCGATCCGGCCCGCACGGTGCTGATCGGCGACGCGGCGGACGACGCGCTGGCCGCGCTGAACGCGGGCGCCCACGCGGTGCTGTACACCGGCGGCTCGCACACCCGGGAGAAGCTGGAGCCGGTCGGCGTGCCGGTGGTGGACTCCCTGGCGGAGGCCGTGGAGCTGGCCGGGCGGCTCACCGCGTAGCGCCCCGCCCGGGGAGCGTGGCGCGTACCACGTCCACCGTTGGCGTGTCCGGGCGGGCGAAGCGGCCCGCCGCTGGTCAGGCTGGACGGGTGCCGGGTCCGTCGTCGGAACGGGTCGGCCGCCGTGACGAGGAGCGGAGCCCGCCATGCCCATCGACGCAGTCACCCAGGTCCCGGTGCCGGGCAACGAGCCGGTGCTCGGCTACGCGCCCGGCAGCCCGGAGCGGGAGCGTCTGGTGCGCCGGCTGGACGACATGGCGGCCGAGCAGGTCCCGTTGCCGATGACCATCGGCGGCGAGCAGCGGTTCGGCGGCGGCGAGCGGATCGACGTCGTCCAGCCGCACCACCACGCGGCCAGGCTGGGGGTGCTCGGCAACGCCACCCGGGAGGACGCCCGGGCCGCGGTGGACGCCGCGCTGGCGGCCGGGCGGGAGTGGCGCTCGCTGTCCTTCGACGACCGGGCGGCGGTCTTCCTGCGCGCCGCCGACCTGCTGGCCGGGCCGTGGCGGGAGACGCTGAACGCGGCCACCATGCTCGGCCAGTCCAAGACGGCGCAGCAGGCGGAGATCGACTCGGCCTGCGAGCTGATCGACTTCTGGCGCTGGAACGCGCACTTCGCCCGGGAGATCCTGGCCGATCAGCCGGTCTCCTCGCCGGGGGTGTGGAACCGCACCGACCACCGCCCGCTGGAGGGCTTCGTCTACGCGATCACCCCGTTCAACTTCACCGCGATCGCCGGCAACCTGCCGACCGCGCCCGCGCTGATGGGCAACACGGTGGTGTGGAAGCCCGCGCCGACCCAGACGCTGGCGGCGCACTACCTGATGCGGCTGCTGGAGGCGGCCGGGCTGCCGCCGGGGGTGGTCAACCTGGTGACCGGCGACGGGCAGCAGCTGTCCGCGGTGGCGCTCGCCGACCCCGCCCTGGCCGGGCTGCACTTCACCGGCTCCACCGCGACCTTCCGCTCGCTCTGGCAGACCATCGGCGCCAACATCGGCGGCTACCGGACGTACCCGAGGATCGTCGGTGAGACCGGCGGCAAGGACTTCCTGCTGGCGCACCGCTCGGCCGACCCGGAGATCCTCAAGGCCGCCCTGATCCGCGGCGCCTTCGAGTACCAGGGCCAGAAGTGCTCGGCGCTCTCCCGCGCCTACCTGCCGCGCAGCGTCTGGCAGCGGATCAAGGACGACTTCCTCGCGGAGGTGGACGCGCTGGCGGTCGGCGACGTCACCGACCTGTCGAACTTCATGGGCGCGCTGATCGACCGGCGCGCGTTCGAGAAGAACCGGGACGCCATCGACCGGGCCAAGGCCGACTCGACGGTGGAGCTGGCGGCCGGCGGCCAGTACGACGACGCCATCGGCTGGTTCGTCCGCCCGACCGTGCTGGTCTCCTCGGACTTCCGCAACGAGATGTTCCGCACCGAGTACTTCGGCCCGATCCTGGCCGTGCACGTCTACGAGGACTCCCGTTGGGAGGACGTGCTGGGCCGGGTGGACGCGGGCGCGCCGTACGGGCTGACCGGGTCGGTGGTGGCCCAGGACCGCTACGCGATCGCGCAGGCGGTGGAGGCGCTGCGGTTCACGGCCGGGAACTTCTACATCAACGACAAGCCGACCGGCGCGGTGGTGGGCCAGCAGCCGTTCGGCGGCGGCCGGGCGTCCGGCACCAACGACAAGGCGGGCGCCGCGCAGAACCTGCTGCGCTGGACCTCGGCCCGGTCGATCAAGGAGACGTTCGTCCCGCCGACCTCGCACGTTCATCCGCACATGGGCTGAGCGACCACGGTCCGCACACGGTTTCCACGCGGGCTCCGTACGAACTTTCGGCTTTCGGCGCAAACCGGCAGCCTGATTGGACAAGCTGTCCAGGACGGCCCGGTCTTCCTGCAGGTTTGCGCCTGGTTGTCCCCTGACACCTTGGATTGATCCCGTTAGGCTGGCTGGCGTCGTCGGGTGGTTCCGCAGAGGCCGAACGTCTCGTCCTACCCGCTGCAGAGGTGCTTCATGCGCGCCATGGGCCCCTTTCAGCAGGACGGTGCGGCAGGATGGCGGAAGACCCGGCGGTGATCCCGAAACCACCACCGAGTCACGCAACGGCGCGCGACAGGAGCCAAGAAGTCATGCAGACCAAGCTGGACGCAGCCAAGGCCGAACTGCTCAGGAAGGCAGCAGCAGCCGCTGAGAACAGCCAGGTGGGGGGAGCGGCGCCGGGGGAGGGACTGAGCAACGGCGCTCTGTCCGCGTACCTGCACCACTACTACCTCCACACGGCGCCCGAGGACCTGGTCGACCGCGACCCGGTCGACGTCTACGGTGCCGCCGCCTCCCACTACCGCCTGGGCCTCAAGCGTCCGCAGGGCACCGCCGAGGTGCGGGTGCACACCCCCTCGGTCGAGGAGAACGGCTGGTCCTGCGGCCACACCGTGGTCGAGGTCGTCACCGACGACATGCCGTTCCTGGTCGACTCGGTGACGAACGAGCTGTCCCGCCAGGACCGCGCGATCCACGTCGTCATCCACCCCCAGCTGGTCGTCCGCCGTGACATCACCGGCAAGCTGCTGGAGATCCTCGACGTCGACGCCTGCGCCCGCAGCCAGGCCGCCGGCACCGAGCTGCCGGCCGACGCGAGCGTCGAGTCGTGGATGCACATCGAGGTCGACCGCGAGACCGACCGCGACGACCTGCGCGAGATCGAGACCAACCTGCGCCGGGTGCTCGGCGACGTCCGCGAGGTCGTCGAGGACTGGTCCAAGATGCGCGACTCCGCGCTGCGCCTGGCCGACGAGCTCGCCGAGCAGCCGCCGGCCGGCCTGCCCGAGCAGGAGGTCGGCGAGGCCTGGGAGCTGATGCGCTGGCTCGCCGACGACCACTTCACCTTCCTCGGCTACCGCGAGTACGACCTCGTCCAGCACGAGGGCGAGGAGGTCCTGCGGGCCGTCGCCGGCACCGGCCTGGGCATCCTGCGCTCCGACCCGGTCAGCCGCGACGAGCAGCACCACGCCGTCAGCGAGGCCTTCGGCCGGCTCTCCGCGCCGGTGCGCGCCAAGGCCCACGAGAAGAAGCTGCTGGTCCTCACCAAGGCCAACAGCCGGGCCACCGTGCACCGCCCCTCCTACCTCGACTACGTCGGCGTGAAGAAGTTCGACGCCAACGGTGAGGTCGTCGGCGAGCGCCGCTTCCTCGGCCTGTTCTCGGCCGCCGCCTACACCGAGTCGGTCAGCCGCATCCCGGTGGTCCGCCGCAAGGTCCAGGACGTCATCGCCGAGTCCGGCTTCTCCACCGAGAGCCACGACGGCCGCGACCTGCTGCAGATCCTGGAGACCTTCCCCCGGGACGAGATCTTCCAGACCCAGGCCGACGAGCTGCTCCAGATCGCCACCAGCGTCCTCTACCTGCAGGAGCGCCGCCGGCTGCGGCTGTTCCTGCGCCAGGACGAGTACGGCCGCTACTTCTCCGCGCTGGTCTACCTGCCGCGCGACCGCTACACCACCCGCATCCGGCTGCGCCTCATGGACATCCTGATGCAGGAGCTCAACGGCGCCTCGATCGACTACACGGTCTGGTCGACGGAGTCGGTGCTGACCCGACTGCACTTCGTCGTGCGGGTCACCCCCGGCAGCGAGCTGCCGCAGCTGACCGACGCCGAGGTCGAGCGGATCGAGGCCAAGCTGGCCGAGGCCGCCCGGTTCTGGATGGACGGCTTCAACGACCAGCTGCACGTCGAACTCGGCGAGGAGCGGGCGGCCGAGCTCTCCCGCAAGTACGCCAACGCCTTCCCCGACGGCTACCGCGCCGACTTCACCGCGCGCACCGCCGTCGCCGACCTCAAGCAGATCGAGTCGCTGCACGGCGAGGGCGACTTCCGGCTCAACCTCTACCAGCCGGTCGGCGCCGGCGACGACGAGCGCCGCTTCAAGATCTACCGGGTGGGCGGCCCGATCTCGCTCACCGAGGTGCTGCCGGTCCTCCAGCGCCTGGGCGTCGAGGTGCTCGACGAGCACCCGTACGCGCTGACCCGCTCCGACCACACCACCGCCTGGGTCTACGACTTCGGCCTGCGCCTGCGCGAGGCCGTCGAGCTGACCGACGAGGCCCGCGAGCGCTTCCAGGAGACCTTCGCCGCCACCTGGACCGGCAAGGCCGAGAACGACGGCTTCAACGAGCTGGTGCTGACCGCCGGGCTGACCTGGCGCCAGGCGATGATGCTGCGCGCGTACGCCAAGTACCTGCGCCAGGCGGGCTCCACGTTCTCCCAGGACTACATGGAGGACGCGCTCCGCAACAACACCCACACCACCCGCCTGCTGGTGAACCTCTTCGAGGCCCGGCTGAGCCCCAGCCACCAGCGGGGCGCCCTGGAGCTGACCGAGGGCATCCTGGAGGAGCTGGCCGGCGCGCTGGACGAGGTCGTCTCGCTGGACGAGGACCGCATCCTGCGCTCCTTCCTGAACCTCATCAAGGCCACCCTGCGGACCAACTTCTTCCAGCACGACGGCTCCGGCGCGTGGCACTCCTACGTGTCGATGAAGTTCGACCCGAAGGCGATCCCGGACCTGCCGGCCCCGCGCCCGGCGTTCGAGATCTGGGTCTACTCGCCGCAGGTCGAGGGCGTGCACCTGCGCTTCGGCAAGGTCGCCCGCGGCGGTCTGCGCTGGTCCGACCGGCGCGAGGACTTCCGCACCGAGATCCTCGGCCTGGTCAAGGCACAGATGGTGAAGAACACCGTCATCGTGCCGGTCGGCTCCAAGGGCGGCTTCGTCGCCAAGCAGCTGCCGGACCCGTCGGCCGACCGCAACGCCTGGCTGGCCGAGGGCGTCGCGTCCTACAAGACGTTCATCTCGGCGCTGCTGGACATCACCGACAACCTGGTCGGCGGCGAGGTCGTGCACCCGGCCGACGTGGTCCGCCACGACGAGGACGACACCTACCTGGTCGTCGCCGCCGACAAGGGCACCGCGACCTTCTCGGACATCGCCAACGGCGTCGCCGAGTCCTACGGCTTCTGGCTGGGCGACGCGTTCGCCTCCGGCGGCTCGGCCGGCTACGACCACAAGGGCATGGGCATCACCGCCCGCGGCGCCTGGGAGTCGGTCAAGCGCAACTTCCGCGAGCTGGGCCACGACACCCAGACCGAGGACTTCACCGTCGTCGGCATCGGCGACATGTCCGGTGACGTCTTCGGCAACGGCATGCTGCTCAGCGAGCACATCCGCCTGGTCGCCGCCTTCGACCACCGCCACATCTTCCTCGACCCCAACCCGGACGCGGCCGTCTCGTACGCCGAGCGCCGCCGCCTCTTCGAGGTGCCCCGCAGCTCCTGGGACGACTACGACAAGTCGCTGATCTCGGCGGGCGGCGGCGTCTTCCCGCGCAGCGCCAAGTCGATCCAGCTGTCCCCGCAGGTCCGGGCCGTGCTGGGGGTCCCGGACACCCGGCTCACCCCCGCCGAGCTGATGAAGGCCGTGCTCCAGGCGCCCGTCGACCTGTTCTGGAACGGCGGCATCGGCACCTACGTCAAGGCCTCCACCGAGACCAACGCCGAGGTCGGCGACAAGGCCAACGACGCCATCCGCGTCAACGGCGAGCAGGTCCGGGCCCGCGTCGTCGGCGAGGGCGGCAACCTCGGCTGCACCCAGCTCGGCCGCATCGAGTACGCGTCCACCGGCGGCCCCGAGGGCGCCGGCGGCTGGATCAACACCGACGCCATCGACAACTCGGCCGGCGTCGACACCTCGGACCACGAGGTCAACATCAAGATCCTGCTCAACCAGGTGGTCGCCGACGGCGACATGACGGTCAAGCAGCGCAACACCCTGCTCGCCGAGATGACCGACGAGGTCGGCCACCTCGTGCTGCGCAACAACTACGCGCAGAACGTGGTGCTGGCCAACGCGGTCGCCCAGGCGCACAGCATGGTCAACGTCCACTCCCGGATGATCAACCGCCTGGAGTCGGGCGGTCAGCTCGACCGGGCCCTGGAGTTCCTGCCCACCGAGCGGCAGATCCGCGAGCGCCAGCAGAACGGCCGGGGCCTGTCCCAGCCCGAGATGTCGGTGCTGCTCGCCTACACCAAGATCACCCTGGCCGACGAGCTGCTCGCCACCGAGCTGCCCGACGACCCGTTCTTCCGCACCGCGCTGCACGAGTACTTCCCGAGCGCGCTGCGGACCCGGTTCGCCGAGCAGATCGACCGGCACCCGCTGCGCCGCGAGATCATCACCACGCTGATCGTCAACGACACGATCAACCGCGGCGGCTGCACCTTCGCCTTCCGCCTGAAGGAGGAGACCGGCGCCACCTACGAGGAGGTCGCCCGCACCCACACCGCCGCCCGGGCCGTCTTCGGCCTGGAGGAGATCTGGTCCGAGATCGCGGGCCTGGACAACAAGGTCCCGGCCCGGGCGCAGACCAAGATGCGGCTGCACGCGCGCCGCCTCGTCGAGCGCGCCACCCGGTGGATGCTCAACAACCGGCGCCAGCCGCTGGACATCGCCGGCACCATCGAGTTCTTCCACGACCGGGTCAACCAGGTCTGGGGCTCGCTGCCCAAGCCGCTGCGCGGTGACGACCTCGTCTGGTTCGAGAAGGTCTACGACGAGCTCACCGAGGCCGGCGTGCCGGAGGAGCTCGCCACCCGGATCGCGGGCCTGTCCTCGACCTTCCCGACCCTGGACATCACCGAGGTCGCGGACCGCTCCGGCAAGGACGTCGCCCAGGTCGCCGAGCTCTACTACGACCTCGCCGACCGCCTCCAGATCACCCACCTGCTCGACCGCATCATCGAGCTGCCCCGCACCGACCGCTGGTCGTCGATGGCCCGCGCCGCCATCCGCGAGGACCTCTTCGCGGCCCACGCGGCACTGACCGCCGACATCCTCGCCTGCGGCCCCGAGACGGCCACCCCCGAGGACCGCTACAGCGCCTGGGCGGACCTCAACTCCACCCTGCTGAACCGGGCGAAGAGCACCCTCGACGACATAAGGGGTTCGGACAACTACGAGCTGTCCAGCCTCTCCGTCGCGATGCGCGTCATCCGCACCCTGCTCCGCACGGGCTCGATGCGCTGACCCCGGTCGAAGCCGCGA
>NZ_BAAAKJ010000047.1:0-10829 GCF_039527695.1 Kitasatospora putterlickiae | reverse complement strand
CCGGCGTTTACGCTGTCCGGCTCCGGAACTCCTCCGGGTCCGCGGACAGGTGGAGGTGTGGAACTGTCGCAGCGGGGACGGATACGGGATGGCGATCGAGGGGCGTTCGGGGAGCTGTTCGACGAGACGGCGGGTGACCTGTACCGGTACGCCGTGCGGGCCACCGGGGACTGGGCGGCCGCGGAGGACGTCGTCCAGCTGACCTTCCTGGAGGCGTGGCGGCTGCGGCACAGGCTGCGCGAGGGCGACGAGGAGCCGGTGCGGCCGTGGCTGTTCGGGATCGCCGCCAATGTGCTGCGGAACACCGGGCGGGCGGCCCGTCGGCACCGGGCGGCCATGGAACGGCTGCCGGCCCGGGAGACGGTGCCGGACTTCGCCGACGAGCTGGTCGGACGGCTGGACGACAGCGCGCAGCTGGCCGCCGCCCGGCGGGCGCTCGGGCGGCTGCGGAAGGCCGAGCGGGAGGTGTTCGGGCTCTGCGTGTGGGCGGGGCTGGACTACGCGAGCGCGGCCGGGGCGCTGGGGGTGCCGATCGGCACGGTGCGTTCACGGCTCTCGCGCGCCCGCGCCAAGCTGCGCGCGCTCGCGGAGGAGGAGCTGCGCGACGGGCGGGAACTCCGCCCGGCCCCGGGACAGGTACGGGGTGGCCGCGTCGGAGCGGCCCGGTCGATACGGGAGACGAACCGATGAACGAGGACGAACGCGCCGAGCTGGACCGGCTGGTGCCGGGACCGGCGCGGCCCGAACTCTCCGCCGACCGCCACCGGTTGCTGAGGGGACATCTGATGAGTGAGATCCAGGAGACGGGCCCCGCGCGGGCCCGTCGCGGCAGGATCGGCTGGGTGGCGGTGCCCGCGCTCGCGGGCGGACTGGCGCTGGCGCTGGTGCTGAGCAGCGGCGGCGAGGGTGCGCCCGCGTCGCCGCCGCAGGCCCGGCAGAGCGCGCAGCAGGGCGCCACCGCGCTGAACGCCGCCCCCGTGGGCGCCGCCCAGCTGCTGAGCCAGGCCGCTGACACCGCGGCCGGCCGGCCCGACCCGAAGCCGGGCAAGAACCAGTTCGTCTACATCGAGAGCATCGGGGCGTACGGCCGGGTCGGCCTGGCCAACGGTGAGTCGGAGATGAACCCTGCTGTGCGCCGCCAGATCTGGCACTCGGTGAACGGAAGCCAGTGGGGCCTGCTCAAGCAGGAGCGCCGGCCCGGCGAACCGTCCGTCGACGAGCTCCCGCGCGAGTCCGGTGACCCGCGTCCGGCGCCGCGCGCCGACGGCGGCATCTGGTTGAGCCCGATCCCCAAGCCGGTCATCAACGGTCCGACGTACGCGTACCTGGCCAAGCTGCCGACCGATCCGGATGTACTGCTGAAGAAGATCTACGAGGAGACCAAGGGGGCTGGTCCCGGTCCCGACGAGGAGGCCTTCGTGACCATCGGCGATCTGCTGCGTGAGCAGATCGCCCCGCCTGCCGTCAGTGCGGCGCTCTACCGGGCCGCCGCGAAGATCCCCGGCGTCACCTTGGTGAACGACTCGGTGGACGCCGCCGGCCGGCACGGCACGGCCGTGGCGTTGGAGCGGGAGGGCATGAACCGGGAGTGGATCTTCGACCCGAAGACCCACGAGTTCATCGGCGAGCGCACCGTGGTCGTCGCCGAGGGCAAGGAGATCGGTCCGCCGGGCACCGTGACCGCCCACTCCGCCATCCTCGCCCGCGCGATCGTCGACCAGGCCGGGGAGGAGCCCCGGCGGAAGGACGGCTGAGCCGAGGGCTCGCGGACGGACCGATGACGCTGTGGGGCCCGGTGCGAGCGGCCCCATTGCCCCCTTGTGTCAACCGGCAGTGATCGCGCCATCGAAGGCCGTATTCCGGTCCGATGATCGGTTCCTTTGGGGGATCGTCCGCGAAGCCTTCGAGATACGTGCCAAGGTGATCGCCATGCCATATGTGAAATGTCACGTACGGCATTCTCGGAGGAGGAGTAGGAACGATGCGAACGAACCGACTCGCCCTGACACTGGCCGGTGCCGCCGGTGCGGTGGCGATGCTGGCCGCGCCGACCCAGGCGAGCGCCGCCCAGGCCGGCGCGACGAGCACGACCACCACCACGGAGATCTGCAGCTCGACCAAGCTGCAGGCCGGACTGGCGACCTGGCTGTGTGCCGAGGTGACCGGCGGCGACGTGCAGCTGGTGGGCTGGATCTACCTGGCCGGTCCGCCGAGCCCGGGCGGCCCGTTCCCGCAGCCGGAGGACCTCGTGACCGTGCTCTCGGGCGAGGTCGTGGGCGGTGCCTCGCTCGGCACGGTCAACAAGTGGACGCGGTTCAACCTCACCCAGACCGCCGTGCGTGGCGTCGGCGGGACCGTGGCCTGCGGTTCCACCGTGCACGGCAGCTTCAGCGTCACCAAGCCCGGCTGGGGGTCCACGCCGGTCACCCTCGACGCCGTGGTGCCCTGCTGACCGGCAGGTCGCCGAGCTAGGCGCGGGCCCGGGGTTCGGGGGACTCCGGGCCCGTTCTCAGCGGCCGGGCGCCGTGGTGAGGCCGCGTTGCCCTCGGAGGGCCGCGCGGGCGCGGGCGACGCCGGTGGCGGTCGATTCGACGGGGGTGGCCGGTCTGGGCACGAGGCCGGCGCAGGCGCGGCAGAGGCCCGGCCGGGGAGCCGGGTCATGGCAGTCCGGGCACTCGGTGTAGGCGGCGGGTGGGGCCTCGGCGCGTGGGGGTGGGAGCTTGCGCTGGAGCCGGTCGCGGAGGATGCCGACGGGCGAGTGCACGGGCGTGGGCAGGCCGGGAAGCAGGGCGCTGGCCAACCCGGCGGCACTGCTGCCGCGTTCGAGCCACTGGCCGACGAGGGGCGCGAGCTTCCGCGCCTCGGACTCGCCGAGCCGCAGACGCGGTTCGGGCCGGATCGCGCGGAAGAGGGCCGCCACCGCCGCGCGGGTCTGCTCGTCGGGCAACTCGGCGGGGAGGGTGGGTACTTCTTCCGGGTCCTTTTCAGGAAGGGCGTCAGCGCGGCCGGTCTCCCGCCCACCGGCGACCGGAGGGGCGACACCCGGTGGCCCGAGCTGCGGGACGTCGAAGACGTGGGCCTCGGATCGGATGGTCCCGTCCGCCAGCCGGACGCGGACGACCCGGTAGTACCCGGCCTCCGTGAGTTCCTTGAGCGCCCGCCGGACGGTGCCGCGCCCCTGGGTGCTGGTGTCCGCCATGTGCCGCCCGTCCTCGCGCCAGCCATCACGCCGGGAGAGCAGATCGGCGAGCAGCCCGCGCGCGGTGTAACTGAGGCGGCGATCCTGCAACAGGCCGTTGGGAAGCACGGTGAACGAGCGCGCGTGGGCGCTACGATGAATCTGCATCGGAGGTGTTGTCTCCTGGTGCCAGACCCCGGGGTGTTCCACCACCGCCGGGGTCCTCTATGTTCTGTTGATAATGCGGAACGTAGCATATCCACCACGCAGCGTGTGAAGCGTTTGAGGGAATGCGCTACGGCATGCTTCAGGAGGTTCCGACCGCCAAGAGGTCGGCCGCCCACAGATCGGCCGCAACTGACAGGGTGAGCCAGGGGCCGCCGTCCTGGATTGCGCGGAGCCGCCACCGGGCCGCGGTCACGGAGGCCAGTGCCGCCACCTTCGCGGGCTCGGCGACGGCAAAGTGCGGAACCGTCATGGCCCACCGGTGTGCCCGGTCGACGGTGTGGCCGGCGGCGATCAGTCGGGGGACGAGCGAGGCGGTGTCGACCCAGGCGGCGGCGGGCGCGGGCCACGACCAGTCGATGATCCGGACTCGTGCGCCGTCGACCAGGATGTTCGGCGCGGTCATGTCGGTGTGGGCGAGCGTGTCACCGGCGACGGCCTCCGACGCCCTCGCCTCCAGGGCGACGAGGGCGTCCGAGTGCGCCGCCTGCCACGACGTCAGGCCGTCGGCGGCCGCGATCCGGGGCCACAGCGCCGAACCCGCCCAGCGCTGCGCCAGGCTGAGCGTCCGCAGGGCAGGCGCAGGGGTGAGCCGGTCGGCGAGGGTGGCCAGGGTGCCTGCGATCAGCGGCAGATCGGATGAATCGGGGGACAGATCGGCATGCCGCCCGGGCACGTACTCGAAGGCGGTGACCAGCCAGCCGTCGGCCTGCTCCTGCCACCGCAGTCGCGCGCCGATCCCCTGAACCGCCGGAGCGGCCTGGGCCTCCTTGTGGGCCATCCAGAGGTTGGGGCTGTCGAGTCGGACGGCCTTCACGAACACCCGGTCGGCGTCGGTGTCCACGGCGGCGGCGAACTCGGCGATCTCGCCCGCATCCGGCGCCGTCACGGCGGTGACGGCGCCGCACCGCTCGGCGATCAGGTCATGGACGGCAAGGGGGAGGTCGGTCCATCGGCGGCGCATGGTGCTCCTCGGAACGGGGCGGGGCCGGACGGTGAGTGCGCACCGTCCGGTCCCGATTGGGGCGGTCAGTTGGAGTTGTGGCAGCCCTGGTGGCACTGCGAGCAGCTGCCGCTTCCACTGGTGTCGGATCCGTCGCCACCGCTGCCCTCGGAGCAGTTCGCGGACATGGCCCACAGCTCCGTGTCCACCCGGTAGCCGGCAGCCCGGATCGCCGCCGTGGTCGCGGAGATGGTCCCGCCCTGCACCTGGCCGTCACCATCTCCCGGGTGGTGGTGGAGGAACGCGCCGGCGACGCGGTCGCAGAACGCGGCGTACTCGCGAGTGTGCATCAGGAAAGCGTGCCAACCGTGGTCGACCAAGTGCGATGGCGACAGCTGAGCACCGGGGCCGGCGGCGCAGGCGCCGAGGAACGCCAGCGCCTGGTCCACGACCCGTTCCGCCAGCTGCAGTTCCATGTCGTGGTCGTGCGTGACCCGATGCACCAGCCGCTCGAACAGCGCGTTGTCGACCAGGGTCCGTCCGGTGATTCGTTCCGTGCGCACGAGGCTCATGCCGTGCTCCCTTGATCGGTTCGGCCCGGCCGACAGGTAGGTGACCGGTGGCGACTTCGACGGTAGGGAGTGACCGGTCGGACACTCAACGCGATTGCGGCTGATTGCGGGCACTCACCCGAGCGCCTCCATGGCCGAGGTGATCAGGGCCCGTGCGGGGGCTCCGTACACCGCCATCGTGGCCAACTCGGCAAAGGCGCGGTGGTAGTCGGCCAGCTCGCGCGGTTGGACGACGCTGATCTCGGCGGTCAGCGTCTCCACCGAGGCCTCGCCGTCGTCGAAGAGGTAAAAGGCTTCCAGTGGCCAGATGCGGCGCTGCGCGGAGAACGGGATGACGCCGAGGGCAACGGACGGGAGCGGCATCACCGAGAGCAGATGGCCCAGCTGGGCGATCATGGTGTTTCGATCGCCGATCCGGTATCGCAGCACGGTCTCCTCGGCCAGGACCACGAAGCGGTGGTTTCCTTCGTGCAGCAAACGACCACGCTGCAGCCGGGCCGCCACCGCCTCGGCGACATCGTCCGGCGTGCCTTGGAAGCCTGTGATGCTGTGCATGAGCGCGGTCGCGTACGCCTCGGTCTGTAGGAACCCCGGGACCACGTTGGAGACGTACGCCCGGCAGACGGCGGTTCCGGTGTGCTGCGCCAGGGACTCTTCCTGGGCCCGGCGCATGCCGTGGCGGTGCTGCTTGCGCCACTCCACGTACATCAGCTCCACAGCGCGGGCCGTGGCGATCAGATCTGCCGTCTGGTCGTCCGACTCGCAGGCCTCGCACCAGGACCGGATGTCGTCCTCGGACGGAGCGGACCTCCCGTTCAGGATCCGTGACGTCTTCGACGGATGCCATCGGCACCGCGCGGAGAGCTCCTTGCCGTCGATCCGGGCGTCCAGCATCAGTTCACGCAGACGCGTGGCGACGGCGACCCGAGCCGCTTGGGCGCTGGATGACGGAGATACGGGCAAAGGATCTGTTGCTCGACGGGTCAGACCGAGTAGCGGTGGTGCGGGGTTGCGCGTTCCCACACGGCTTCGAACGCGGTGACGCAGAGCTTCACCACGGAGGGGTCCTCGGTGTAGGAAGTGCGCGGATCCGCCCAGTCCCCGTCCCCGGTGAAGTGGTTGAAGCGAGCGGCGCGGTCGTCGAATACCCAGAAGTCGTTACCGGGCAGCGCCAGGTCGGACGCGTCACGGCGGGGGAGCCAGCGAACGTCCTCGCCGACGGCGACGTTCACCGACGTCATCGCGTGCAGGTAGCGGGTGTAGAGCGTGACGGGCTCGGAGATGATCCGGGCACGGCGGACGGCGACACCTCGTGCCGCCGCCTCGCGCACCATGGCCGCCCAGTTCCGCCAGTACTCGGACTCCGGGTCCAAGTCCGACTCGCCCGTCTCGCGGTAACGCTCGACGGCCTGTGCCTCGTCCGGAACGGCGTAGGTGTCGCGCATCTCCAGGTGGATCGCGGAGCGTTGTGCGGTCCGCAGGAGGTGATCAAAGTCCGGAGCGTTCAGCCACATCGCACGCCTCCCTCAGGATCGGAACCATCCGGGCCGGAATCCGGATCACGCTCTCCCCTTCGGGGATCCCGGCTGCATGGTCGGGCGCCCAGGAGGTCGAGCCGATCCTGGCGGCCAACTCCTCGCCCGCGTTCCATCCCTGGATGACGATCTCCCCATGTGCGCGGTCCACCCACGCCGTCGGTGAGCCCTCCTTGCCGGTCTCGGGGTCGATGCCGATGAAATCCAGCTCCATCGTGTCCTCCCGTGCCAAGCCGGGTCTTCAGTGTCGCGTCCGAACCTTTGCCGAGCTTGCAGAGGCCGTCAAGGGCGCACGGTGGTGCGCCGGGGTTGCGACACGCGCCGTGGAAGCCGGGGGTGTTGGAGGGTGGGGCCGAGGGCGGTGGCCCTCGGCCCCACCCCGGGGTATCCGGGTCACGTGGCGGCTCCGATGGGGTGGGGGCCGCACTCGCACCAGACGACCTTGCCGATTCCTTCGGGGCGGTGGGAGTGGCCCCACTTGAGGGAGAGCGCTTCGACGAGGAGCAGGCCGCGGCCGCACCCGTCGGTCGCGGCCGGCTGCCGAGGGACGGGCGGGTGGACGCTCGCGTCGTGCACCTCGATGCGGAGGCGGGTCTCGTCGACGTCGAAGGACACCCGGATCAGCCGACCCGGCATCCCCGAGTGCAGGACGGCGTTGCCGACCAGCTCCGAGGTGAGCAACTCGCCGACCTCCAGGAAGTCGTGGCCGCCCGGCACGGTGTCGAGCAGCTCGCGCAGCAGCCGCCGCGCGAGCTGCGGCGATCTGCGGGAGCGGGGGAGCCAGGCGTCACGGGCGGCGGTCGGGTCGGTGGGCCTGTCGGTTCCGGGCATGGGGGAGCCACCTCCGGTGGGGTTGAGGGACGACCGGGCGAACTGGCAGCCCGGTGGCAGCACTTGGGCAAAGGGATGCCCGGTAGTCGACTGCAGTGATTACGCTTTGTGTGGCAGCCATCTACTCCACGTAGCATGCGCTTGTTTCTAGATCGTTTGCAACGTTTCCCGGAGAAACAGCGAAACGGCTGTCCGTGTGCTCGCCGGGGTGCAGACTGACTTTCGACCGGAGGGGATTGCATGCACGGAGAACGACCGTCGAGTGCGCCGTCGACGGTGCTGGGACGGCAGTTGGGCGACGAGCTGCGGACCATGCGGGAGCGTGCCGGTCTCACGACAGCTGTGGTCGCCGTCGAACTGGATTGCACCAAGGGCAAGATCTCGCGAATCGAGAACGGCCGCAGCCCGGTGAGGGGCCCTGATCTCACCGCGATGCTCCGCCTGTACGGAGTCGATGAACAGGCAGTTCAAGCGCGTCTCGCCGAGCTGGCCCGCACGGCGAACAAACGAAGACGCGGGAGTGGCTGGTGGAGCGAGTACGGCGATGTACTCGCCGACACCTACCGCGACTTCATCGAGTTGGAGGCTGCCGCATCGTCGGTGCGGACCTTCCAGAGTCAGATGATCCCCGCGTTGTTGCAGACTCCGGACTACGCGCGTGCGCTCACGGTGGCCGGGCGGCGGTGGAAGAAGCCGGAAGAGATCGAGCAGTTCGTCACTGTCAGGTTGATACGGCAGAACCGGTTGACCGCCGAGGACCCGCTGTCGGTCTGGGTGGTTCTGGCCGAGGGAGCGCTGCGCCAGCAAGTCGGTGGCCAGGACGTCATGAAGGCACAGCTCGACCACTTGGCGAGATCGGCGGACATGCCCAATGTGACCGTCCAGGTGGTTCCGTTCCGGGTCGGAGCGCACGCCAGCATGGCGGGACCATATGTGATTCTCGGGTTCCCGTCCGAGGCTGCGATGGATGTCGTCCTGCTGGACAACCCGTCGGGATCGATGTGGCTTGAGGGCGTGAAGGAGGTAGAGGCGTATCAAGGGCTCTGGGACGATGTCCGAACCAAGGCGCTTTCACCTGTGGAATCCCTGGAACTGATCAACTCGATCAAGGAGTTCGGCGCATGACCCAGCCCTTTGACCACTCTGTGGCCAGGTGGAGGAAGAGCACGTTCAGCGGGCCCGACAACGAGTGCATCGAGGTCGCGGACGGGGTGCCCGGGGTGCTGCCCGTTCGTGACTCCAAGGACCCTCTAGGCGCCTCTCTCCTGTTCACGCCCGAGGCTTGGGCGGCCTTCGTCGCGGGTGTCTGCGCGGGGGAGTTCGGCGGCGAGTGAGTGTTTTTCTTCGGCGGGCCTGCGTCCATGGACGCAGGCCCGCCGTCTGGTCTGTTGCCTAGCCGGCCGGGGTCCATCTGGGGGCGCGGCCTTCGACTGAGGCCCGCGCCCTTGGGCGCGGGCCCACCGTTGCATGCCTTTCGAACTCGGCCTCAGCGGGCCGCGGCGCGTTGGAGGGCGCTGGCGAGGAGGGCGAGGTCGGTGGGGCCGTTGCCCAGTTCGCGGACGGGGCGGCGGGCGGGTGGGGCGCCGAGGGTGTGGGGGTCGATGGCGACGACGGTGGGGCGGAGGGTGGCGGTGCGGGGGATGCGGCCGCTGATGCGGGCGGCCTGGAAGGCGGTGACGCCGCCGTCGGGGAGGCGGAGGTAGCCGCGGCCGGGGGTGGATTCGGGCAGGGCGGCGGCGTCGCCGAGGTGGATGAGGAGGTCGGAGTCGCCCGGGTCCTCGGTGCGCAGGGCGATGCGCAGCAGGGCGGCCTCGTCGACCTCGGTGCCGGTGGTCTCGTCGGGGCGCCCGGTGGTGACGGCGAGGTGGATGCCGAGGGGGCCGCCGCGGCGGGCGACGGCGGCGAGGGCGCGGGCGAGCGGGCGGCCGACCGGCGAGGTGGGGGAGAGGAGCGCGTCGTAGTCGTCGACCACGACGACGAGACGGGGCGGGCAGGGCCCGGGGGTGGCCACCGGGGCGGCGGGGGATTCGGGGCTGCGGGGGTGGATGACGCGGGGGACGGCCGGCGTGGTCGGGGCGCCGACGGCGGCCGGGACCGGGACGGGTTCCCCGTCGAGGATGCGGGCGGCGTGCCAGGAGGCGAAGTCCAGCCCGTCGAAGAGCCGCTCGCGCAGCGCCAGCTCGTCCTCCAGCGCCTCCGCCGCGAGCAGGGCGGCGCGCGGGTCGGTGGCGGCGTTGACCCGGCCGGTGACGTGCGGCAGCTCGCCGCACCCGGCGAGCCCGTCCTCGGTGGCACGCCCTTCGACGATGGTGACGGCCAGGCGATCGGGCCGCTCGGAGACGGCCAGTGAGGCGACCAGGGTGCGCAGCAGCTCGGTCTTGCCGGAGCCGCGGGCGCCGCCGATCAGCAGGTGCGGGCCGCCGGGGTCGGGGGAGGGGAGGGTGAGTTCGGGGTCGGCGAGGTCGAGGACGCACAGCTCGTCGCGGGTGGTGCCGAGCAGGGCGGTGGCGGCGCCGATGCCGTCGGCGTGCGCGGCCCAGCGGGCGGAGAGCTTGGCCGGGGTGACGGTGTCCAGCTGGAGCAGGTCGAGCAGGCGCAGCGCGTCCGGCAGCGGTCCGCGGTTGGCCGGGGCGGCCTCGCGCAGCGGGGCGAGGACGCGGGCGAGCCGTTCGGCCCAGGCGTCCGAGACGGCGTCCAGGGAGACCTCGTGCAGGGTCTCGCGGCCGCGGGCGACCGGGCTGGGGCGGTCGATCGAGAGCTGGGTGCCGACCTCGCCGGTGATCAGCGCGGTGGCGCCGAGGCCGCGGGGCAGCAGTTCGGGCTGTTCGGCGAGGCAGACCGGGAAGATGCCGACGGCCGGGCCCTGGCGCAGCAGCAGGTCGAGCGCCAGCCGGGCGGACTCGGTGCCCGGGCGGCCGTCGACCACGACGACGGTGGTGGGGTGGCCGCCGAGGCCGACCGGGCCGCTGAGCCGGCCGGTGAGCTCGGTGAGCCGGGCGGTGGCCTGCTCGTCGTCGAGGCCGAGCAGCAGCCGGCAGTCCTGGCCGTCGGTGGGGCGCAGGTGGGGCAGCCAGAGGGCCCAGGCCCAGGTGTCGGCGCGGTCCTGCGGGGGGCGGGCCGGGTCGGCGTCGACCACGACCAGGCTGAGCCCGGTCGGCGGGTGCAGGGCGGCGAGCTGGGCGACGACGGCGCGGACGAGCGCGTCGAGGCGCTCGCGCGGGCCGCTGAGGCCGAGGCTGCCGGCGGTCTGCAGGTCGACGGTGACCGGGACGGCGGGCAGCACGGTGCCGGGGGAGGTGCCGGGGCCGCCGGGCCGGTCGGCGGTGCCGAGCCGCAGGGTGAGCGCGTCGGGGTGGCCGGGGCCGCGCTCCCAGAGCCGGGGGCCGGGACCGAGCGCGTTGAGCAGCAGGGTGGCGAGGTCGGGCCAGCGTTCGCGCTGCGCGGCGGCCTGCCGGGTGCGGACGGCGGCGTGGTGGCGTTCGGCGCTCTCCTCGGCCGGCTCCGCGGTGGAGCGGCCGAGCCGCAGCGAGAGCAGGCCCCGGCCG
>NZ_BAAAKJ010000046.1:17037-28954 GCF_039527695.1 Kitasatospora putterlickiae | reverse complement strand
CAACATATCTGGCGTTGACTTTTGGCACGCTGTTGAGTTCTCAAGGAACGGACGCTTCCATCAGGCGGCTTTCACACCGGCCTTCCGGGCGCTTCGTTCTTTCGTGTTTCCAGCTTATCAGATGTTTTCCGCTCCGTTTTCCGGAGTTTCATTCACCCGACTTCGCTTTCCACTTGTCCCCGCTCTCTCGCGGCGACTCCGGAACTGTATGGGAGGCGGCACGCCACATGCAAATCGTCCCGCCCTGCTGGCGCAGGACGGGACGATCGGCGGGGCTCGGGGCCTGGATCAGGCCTCAGCCGCGGCCCATCTCCTCGGCGATGGCCGCCGCGAAGGCGTCGATGTCGGCCTCCGTGGTGTCGTAGGCGCACATCCAGCGGACCTCGCCGGTGTGCTCGTCCCAGAAGTAGAAGCGGTAACGCTTCTGCAGCCGCTCGCTCACCTCGCGCGGGAGGATCGCGAACACCGCGTTCGCCTGGGCGGGACGGACGACGGTGACGCCGTCGATCCCGCGGACCGCCGCCTCCAGTCGGCTGGCCATGGCGTTGGCGTGGCCGGCGTTGCGGAGGTAGAGGTCACCGGAGAGCAGCGCCTCGAACTGGACCGAGACGAAGCGCATCTTCGACGCGAGCTGCATCGAGGTCTTGCGCAGGAACTTGATGTTCCGGACCTTCTCGGGGTTGAGCACGACCACGCACTCGCCGAACAGCAGGCCGTTCTTCGTGCCGCCGAAGGACAGCACGTCGACGCCCACGTCCGTGGTGAAGGCGCGCAGCGGGACGCCGAGCGAGGCGGCCGCGTTGGCCAGGCGCGAGCCGTCCACGTGGACCAGCATGCCGAGCTGGTGCGCGTGGTCGACGATCGCCCGGATCTCCTCCACGGTGTAGAGGGTGCCGAGCTCGGTGCTCTGGGTGATCGAGACCGCGAGCGGCTGCGCGCGGTGCTCGTCGCCGTAGCCCCAGGCCTGCCGGTCGATGAGCTCGGGGGTGAGCTTGCCGTCCGGGGTGGGGACGGTGAGCAGCTTGATGCCGCCCATCTTCTCCGGCGCGCCGCCCTCGTCCACGTTGATGTGGGCGCTCTCGGCGGCGATCACCGCGCCCCAGCGCGGGAGCAGGGCCTGCAGGGCGACGACGTTCGCGCCGGTGCCGTTGAAGACGGGGTACGCCTCGGCCCGCTCGCCGAAGTGGCCGCGGAAGACGTCCTGCAGGTGGGCGGTGTAGTCGTCCTCGCCGTAGGCGATCTGGTGCCCGCCGTTGGCGAGGGCTATCGCGGCGAGGATCTCGGGGTGCACGCCGGCGTAGTTGTCGCTGGCGAAGCCGCGGACGGCGGGGTCGTGCCGCCGTACCGCGTCCGTGCGGCCGGTGAGGTCGGTCGCGGGGTGGTCGGTCATTGGGCTGTCAGCCACAGGTGCTGTCCGTTCAGTTCTTCTGCGGGGCGGTCCCAGAGGCCCGCCAGGTGTGCGGCGAGGTCGGCGGTGTCGGTGAAGCCGGCGAACTTCGCGTCCGGCTTCTCGGCCCGCATCTCGGGACTGACCAACGCCTTGATCACCAGGATCGCAGCCGCGGCGGTGGGCTTGCCGTCCTCGGCGGTGGTCTCCTTGCGGAAGGAGTCCGCCATGGCGAGCGTCCAGGCCTCGGTGGCGGCCTTGGCGGCGGCGTAGGCGGCGCCGCCCGCGGTCGGCTTGTGCGCGGCCGCGGCGGAGATCATCGCGTAGCGGCCGGACTCGCTGCGGACCAGGGCGGGCTGGAACGCCAGCGAGGTGTGCTGGAGGGTCCGCACGACGGTGTCGTGCAGGAAGTCCCAGTCGTCGATCCGGCTCTCGAAGAAGGTCTTGCTGCCGCGCCAGCCGCCGACGAGGTGGAACACGCCGTCGACGTGGCCGTGCTCGGCCTCCAGGTGGTCGGCCCAGTCGTGGACCTCCTGCGGGTCGAGGAGGTCGATGACCTGGCCGCTGAGCCGGGCTCCGCGCACGGCGACGCGCACGGTGTCGAGCGCGGCCTCCAGGCGCTGGGCGTCGATGTCGGCGCCGATGACGGTGGCGCCGTCGGCGGTGAGGCGGCGCAGCACGGCCTGGCCGGCCGGGCCACTGGCTCCGGCGACGGCGATGACCTTGCCGGTCAGCGGTCCCTTGGGTGCGGTGGTCACGCGGCGACTCCCTGCAGGCCGGCACCGGTGATGCCGGTGGTGGAGGCGATGACGCCGCTGAGCTTCTTCGAGAGGGCCTCGTAGAACATGCTCAGCGGGAACTCGTCGGGGAGCACGGCGTCGCACAGGGCCTTGTTGAGCGCCTTGCCGTCGGTGAGGTCGAACGGCAGCGCCTCGGTGCCCTTGGCCCAGGTGGAGGCGGGGTGCGGGGTGAGGTAGCGGGAGACCAGCTCGTAGGCGGCGATCCAGTGGGCCGGCTTGGGGCGGTCGATGCCGTCGCGGTAGAGGGTCTCGATCTCGGCGCAGAGCGCGTTGGTGACCTGCGGGGCGCGGTCCCAGTCGATGCTGAGGCGGTTGTCGCGCCAGCGCAGCGCGTCGTGCTTGTGCAGGTAGGCGAAGAGCAGCTGGCCGCCCATGCCGTCGTAGTTGCGCACGCGGTCGCCGCTGACCGGGAAGCGGAAGAGGCGGTCGAAGAGGACGGCGTACTGGACGTCGCGGGCGTGCTCGTTGCCCTCGGCCTCCAGCTGCACCGCCTCCTTGAAGGTGGTGAGGTCGCAGCGGAGCTCCTCCAGGCCGTACATCCAGAACGGGCTGCGCTGCTTGATCATGAAGGGGTCGAACGGCAGGTCGCCGTGGCTGTGGGTCCGGTCGTGGATGAGGTCCCAGAGCACAAAGGTCTGCTGCGCGCGCTCCTGGTCCTCCAGGAGGCTCGCGGCGTCGGCCGGGATCTCCAGGCCGAGCAGGTCGACGGCGTTGGTGGTGACCACGCGGAAGCGGGCGGCCTCGCGGTCGCAGAAGATGCCGCCCCAGGTGAAACGCTCCGGCGCCTTGCGCACGGCCACGGTCTCGGGGAAGAGGACGGCGGAGTTGGTGTCGTAGCCGGCCGTGAAGTCGTTGAAGGTGATCGGCACGAACATCGGGTTGTCGAAGCGGGTCCGCTCCAGCTCGGCGAGCCACTCGGGCCACACGACGTTCAGCAGGACGGCCTCAAGGTTGCGGTTCGGGTTGCCGTTCTGGGTGTACATCGGGAAGACGACCAGGTGCTGCAGGCCGTCCTCGCGCTGGTCGGCGGGCTGGAAGGCGAGCAGCGAGTCCAGGAAGTCGGGCTCCCGGTAGCCGGTGTCGGCCCACTTGGCCAGGTCCGCGTCGACGGCGGCCAGGTAGGCGGCGTCGTGCGGGAAGTGCGGGGCCAGTTCCGCGACGGCGGTGCGCACGGTGGCGACCAGCGGGTCGACGGTGTGGCGCTGCACGGCGGACAGGTCGATGGAGCCGTCCTTGGACTGCAGGGGGCGCAGGGACTCGACGGCGTCCTTCAGACGCAGCCAGGCGGGGTGCTCGGCGAGGTTCTGGACCGGGGCGTCGGCCGCCACAGCGAGCCTTGGCGAAAGATTCTGCATCGGGGACTCACTTCGACAGGAGGGTTTTCAACGAGACCACCATAAGTACGAAAGGTTCTTCTGTTCAAGGGGGGTCTTGGCGGCGGATCTTCGGCGGCCTCCGGTTGGAGCGGGCGCGGCAGGCGGTGAACGGCCGGCGGGATCTTCCGGACGGCACCGGACGAAGCCTCCCAAGCCGACCCTGCCGCGCGTGTCCGGCCGCCGCCACCGGGGGACGCCGCCCCCCGGCGTGGGCCTCCCGTCGCACCACGGTGGGCACGTCCATGCGCCCCCGCACGCGCCCTGCTGCCGGGGGCGGTGAGCGGTGATCGTGGACGGGACGCCCGTCCGCGCCGCCCGGGAGGCCGACGTTGCACGGTCCGGACCTGGTCAGCTGGTTGCTCGCCGCCCTCACCGCGGCCTCCGGCGGCTACTGCCTCTCCCGGCTGCGCCGCGCCCCGTGCAGCCCGGCGGACGGGGCGACCGCCGGGCTGCGGCGGCTGCGGCTGCGCGCCCACGAGTCGGACCTCGCCGAGGGGCTGATGGGCTGCGGGATGGCGGCGATGGCGGTGACCGGGACGGCCGTGCCGGGCGAGGTGTGGGCCTGGGTGTACGGTCCGCCCGCCGTGCTCCTGCTGCTGGCCGCCGTCCGCCACCCGGCCCGGCGCGCGCACCGGCTGCACCACGCGGTCGGCGCGCTGGCGATGACCTACATGGCGCTCGCGATGGCGGCGGGGCCCGGTCACGCCGGGCACCACGCCGCGACCGGCTCGCCGGCGCTGACCGGCGCGCTGCTCGCCTACTTCGGCGGGTACGCGCTGTGGTCCGGCGGCCGGCTGCTGAACGGGTCCGGCGGGGTGCCGGTGGCCTCGGCCGGGCTCCCCCGGGCCTGCCGGCTGTCGATGGTCATCGGCATGTTCGCCATGCTCCTGACCATGTAGCCGTCGCGCGGGGCCGGGAGGACCCGCCACGCCGGGGCGCGGCCGTGGCGTTGGTCACGGGTGGCCGAAAGTCGTACCACGGCGCCCCGCCAGCGCATAGGTTGACGGGAAGCGCACTGTCGCGCTCCGTGCGTCCTCGGGGAGCCCATGCCATGACGGCCCTGCTCGGCCTGCTGCTGCTCGGACTGCTGCTCGCCACCGTCGCTCCCCGGCTGCTGACCCGGGCGCGCTGGGTGGAGCGCGAACCGGTGCTGGCGCTGCTGGTCTGGCAGTGCCTGGTGGTGGCCGTGCTGCTGTGCTGCGCGCTGAGCCTGACGCTCGCCGCGATGGCCGCCCTCCCCGCCCTGCGCGAGCTGCTGTTCTCCTGCGCGCCGAACGGCGTGGAGGACGCGTACGGACTGCACAACGCCGAGGGCTGGGGCCGGCTCTGCGCGGCGGTGCTGGCGGCGGGCGGCCTGCAGACGGTGTTCGCGCTGACCCGTGAGGTCCGTACCGCGAAGGCGCTGCGCGACCGCCGGCACGCCCAACTGGCCAGTCTGTCACCACCGTTGCCGGAGTCGATCGAGCCGGCCTCGGGTCAGGGCGCCCGGCCGCGCCGGGAGCGGCTGGTGGTGCTGGAGAACGTCCGCCCGGAGGCGTGGTCGCTGCCGGGACACGACTCCCGCCTCGTGGTGACCACCGGGGCGATGCGGCAGCTGACCGACCGGGAGCTGGCGGCGGTGCTCAGCCACGAGCGCGGACACGTCCGGGCCCGGCACCACTGGCTGGCGCAGGGCGCCCAGGCGCTCGCCTCCGGTTTTCCCGGGGTCGGGGTGTTCAGCGCCTTCCGGGACCAGGTGGGCGAGCTGGTGGAGCTGGCGGCGGACGACCGGGCGGCGCGCCGGCACGGGCGGCACACCACCGCCCTCGCGCTGGCCGAGATCAATCTGGGGCGCGGGGTGTTCGGCGCCTGCCCGCCGGGGCTGGCGCAGTCCCCGAAGCGGGTGGACCGGCTGCTGGCGGGGCGGCCCCGGCTGTCCGTGCCGAACCGGCTGCGGCTGACCCTGGTCGCCCTCGCGGCGCCCGCCGCGGCCGTCGTTCTGGCCGTCGCACCGGGCCTGCTCGCGCTGCGCTGAGCGGCCGGACCGACCGTCAACGCGGGTGCGCGGCGGGCGGGTTGGCCGGGGGTCAGCCGGTGATCGGCCCGCAGGGGGCCACCGGGTCGTCGGCCAGGGTGAGCGAGAGCACCTCGCGGTGCAGCGGGCGCGCCTCGGTGTAGCGCCGGCACCCTTCCTCGGTCAGCGCGACCATGATCCCGCGCCGGTCGTCGGTGCACATCGCGCGCATCACCAGCCCGGCCTTCTCCAGCCGGCCGATCAGCCGGGAGAGCGCGCTCTGGCTGAGGTGCACGGTGGGGGCCAGTTCCTGGACCCGCAGCCCACGGCCGGCGCCGTCACAGCCCTCGACCAGGCGTTCCAGCACCTCGAACTCACTCATCCCCAGGCCGTGCTTCTCACCGAGTTCGCGGTCGAGCAGGCAGGCGGTCTGGGCATGACGGGCCAGCAGGTCGCGCCACTGGGCGACCAGACCTGCCTCCGCCGGGGAGTCGAGTTCAGCCACGTCGCCACAGTATCACGGGCGACGTCAACTTATGCGTTCACATCTAATTCACTTGCATTGGATGCACATGCATGTAGCCTCTTCGACCATGACCACAGCGACCGCCGCGACACCCGACGCACCGTCAGCAGCCGGGGACCACTGGACTCCCCGCCTCTGGGGCACCCTGATCGTGCTCTGCGCCGCGCTCTTCCTGGACGCCCTGGACGTCTCGATGGTGGGCGTCGCCCTCCCGTCCATCGGCTCCGAACTGCACCTGTCCACCTCCACCCTGCAGTGGGTGGTCTCCGGCTACGTACTCGGCTACGGCGGACTGCTGCTCCTCGGCGGCCGCACCGCCGACCTGCTCGGCCGCCGCCGGGTCTTCCTGGTCGCGCTCGCCGTCTTCGCCGCCGCCTCCCTGCTCGGCGGCCTGGTCGACAACGGCGGCCTGCTGATCGCGGCCCGCTTCATCAAGGGCGTCGCGGCCGCCTTCACCGCGCCGGCCGGCCTGTCGATCATCACCACGACGTTCCCCGAGGGCCCGGCCCGCAACCGGGCGCTGTCGATCTACGCCACCTGCGGCGCCAGCGGCTTCTCGCTCGGCCTGGTGCTCAGCGGGCTGCTCACCTCGGTCGGCTGGCGCTGGACCTTCCTGATGCCGGTCCCGATCGCGCTGATCGCCCTGGTCTTCGCGATCCGGCTGCTCCCCCGCCCGGTCGAGGAGAAGCCGCACGGCCGCTACGACGTGCTCGGCGCCATCACCGGCACCGGCGCCGTCCTCCTGCTGGTCTTCACCGCCACCGAGGCGCAGGGCGCGGGCTGGCTCAGCGCGCGCACCCTGGGCTCGCTGGCCGCCGTGGTGCTGCTCGTCGCGGCCTTCCTGGTGATCGAGAGCCGCACCGCGCACCCGCTGGTGCGGCTCGGCATCTTCCGCAACGGCGCGGTCGCCCGGGCCAACGTGATCGCCTTCACGATGGCCGGCGCGTACGGCGGCTTCCAGTTCGTGGTCACGCTCTACCTCCAGGACCTGCTCGGCTGGTCGGCCCTGACGATGGCGCTCGGACTGCTCCCGGCCGGTGCGATGGTCGCCCTGTCGGCGCCCTTCATGGGCCCGGTGGTGGACCGCTTCGGCACCGGACGGCTGATGCCGATCGGGCTGCTGGCCCTGGCCGGCGCGTTCGCCCTGTTCATGCGGCTGGACGAGCACGGCTCCTACCCGGCGCTGGTGCTCCCGTCGATCGTGCTGCTCGGCGTCGGCTTCGCGCTGGCCTTCCCCTCGGTGAACATCGCCGCCACCGACGGGGTGGCCGACGAGGAGCAGGGGCTCGCCTCCGGGCTGGTGAACACCGCGGTCCAGGTGGGCACCGCGGTCGTGCTGGCCGGCGCCACCGCGATCATCACCGCCGGCAGCGACGGCGGCACCGGCGCCCAGGCCCAGCTGGACGGCTACCGGCCCGCGCTGCTCTTCGTCACCGCGGTCGCGCTGGTCGGCCTGGTGGTCGCCGGCGCCGGCGCCGTGCTCGACCGCCGGAAGAGGGCAACTCCCCTGTCGGTGCCGGACTATGATTATCAGTCAACGAGCCGGGAAGACCTGGACGGGCGGCGCGGCGAGATCCTCAGCAAGAGCTGATCCACGAGCAGGGCGCCGGCTCTACCAAACCCCCGTGTTGGTAGAGCCGGCGCCTCCGTACGAACCGAACCCGACCGCCCGGCCGAGCGCCGGCCGCCACGGTTCGGTCGCCGGCCCGGCCAGTATATTGGCCGCCAGCCAACGAACGTACGGAGCAGACACGATGGCACCTCGCGGGGATTCGGTCAATGAGGAGATGCGCCAGCGCTCCCGGCTACGCATCATGCGGGCCACCGTCGAACTGGTCGACCAGCGCGGATACGCCGGCACCACCCTGACCGACATCGCCGAGCGGGCCGGGCTCGCGCGCGGGCTGCTCTCCTACTACTTCGACGGCAAACGGCTGCTGATGCAGTCCGCGACCCACCGGATGATGCACCAGGCGCTCTCGGCCGCGCTCGACGAGCTGGCCCGCGACGCCGGCCCGGAGGCCCGGCTGGCCCGGGCCATCGACACGGTGCTCGGCCTGGCCATGGACCACCCGAGGGTGATGCGCTCGCACCTCGCGCTGATCCTCGACCCGGACACCGGCGCCTTCGTCCAGGACCCGGAGCAGCAGCGGCTCGGCGCCATCCTCCAGGGACTGCTGCGCGACTGGGGGGCGCCGGACCCGGCGGCCGAGCACGCGGTGCTGCGCAGCGCGCTGATGGGCGGCTGCATAGGAGTGCTGCTGCCCGGGGCGGAGGTGCCGCTGCCCCCGATCCGCGCCGACCTGTTCGGCCGCTACGACCTGCCCTGGCACCTGGGCCGCCCGCCGCAGCCGCTCCCCCGTCGTGCTCCGGTCCGCTCCCGGTCTCCCGGTCGCCTCCCGGCTGCCGCTCAGCGTTCCTTCAGGATCGAGGCCAGCAGGTCGATGGTGCGCTCGGGCGTGAGACTGTCCACGCAGAGCCGCTCCATCACCTGGATGTAGGCGTCGACGTCGTCGCGCTTGTCCAGGTACAGCGCGCTGGTCAGCTGCTCCAGGTAGACCACGTCCGCGAGGTCCTGCTCGGGGAAGCGCAGGATGGTGAACGCGCCGGACTCACCGGCGTGCGCGCCGAAGCGGAACGGCATGACCTGGATGACGACGTTGGCCTCCTCGGCGGCGTCGATCAGGTACTGGACCTGGCCGCGCATCACCTGGGGCCCGCCGACGGGCCGCCGCAGCGCGGCCTCGTCGATGACCGCCCAGAGCCGGGGGCTGTTGCCCTCGGTGAGCAGCTTCTGGCGGCGCATGCGCAGGCTGACCCTGCGCTCCACCTCCTCCTCGCTGATCACCGGCCGACTCTGGCCGAAAACCGCCCGCGCGTACTCCTCGGACTGGAGCAGGCCGGGGACGAACTGGACCTCGTAGGTACGGATGAGGGCGGCGGCCTCCTCCAGGCCGACATAGGTCTGGAACCATCCCGGCAGGACGTCGTTGAAGCTGTGCCACCAGCCCGACTTGTTCGCCTCGCGGACCAGGCCGAGCAGTGCCTCGCGTTCGAGGCCGTCGTCCACGCCGTAGAGGCTGAGCAGGTCGGCGACGTCACGTTCCTTGAAGCTGACCCGGCCGAGTTCCATCCGGCTGATCTTGGACTCGGAGGCGCGAATCGCGTAGCCCGCGTCCTCGCGGGTGATGCCACGCGTCTCGCGGAGCCGGCGCAGCTGGGAGCCGAGGAGGATCCGGCGGACCATCGAGCCGCCGCCCGGCTGAACTGTGGTCATGCGGTCCTAACCTCCACCTAGGGCAAACAGCGCACAGTCTGCCATCAGTTGAGCGCTCACGGTGCCGATACTGACGGATGTTCCTATCAGTTCCGCACTCCGCACACCAGAATGCACGTGCATCCGGCGCTTGCATATGCCATTTGAACGACTGCACGTGAATCGACTCTTGCATCTGCAGTGAGCGCAGAGCACGATGGTGCACGTGCACCTGCACATCCCTGGCAATCCCGCGGGCTCCGCGTCGACCCCACGCGCGATTCCGTGCACCGGCCCGGCAGCGCCCCGCGCCTCCGGGCCCTCGTGCGCGCGCGCCTGGTCGAGGGCGGCCGTGCGGCCGAGCGAGTCGGAGGTGACCGGCATGACCCCGGCGGGTCCAGCCGTGTCCGCCCCCTTATGGGAGGAGCTCTTCATGAGCACCGGAACGGCCTTGGCAGTCGACCCCCATGTGGTCACCTGTACGCTCGCGCCCCGCTATGAGGCCGTCAGAACCGCGCGCGACTTCGCCAGGAGCTCCCTGCAGCGCTGGGGGCTGGGCGAGCTCTTCGACGATGTCGCGCTGGTGGCGTCGGAGCTGGTGACCAACGCGCTGCGGCACGCCATCGGCGCGTGCCCCACCGCGGTGGACGACTACGACTTTCCCACGTCCCCGGCGGCGGAGAGCCGGCTGCCGATCCGAATAAGCCTCGTGCACCGCGCGCCCCAGGTGGTCTGCGCGGTGAGCGATCCCAGCAGCATCGGCCCGGTGGCCCGCGAGGCGGACTTCGTGGCGGAGTCCGGCCGGGGCCTGCACCTGGTCGACTCGTTCAGCCGCTCCTGGGGCTGGCACCCGCTGGGCGGCGGCAAGATCGTCTGGGCGCTGTTCGAGGCCGAGGAGACGTCGCGACCGGCGTCCGCCCCGGCGGCGGAGTTCGGCGGACGGCACCGGCGCTCGGCCTAGGCGGCACCCGGCCGACCCCGCGTGCGGCGGAACGGCCCAGGGACCACGGAACCACGGAACCACCACAGCACGGCGAAACGGCACCTCCGGAAGCGGCGACCGGCGACCCTCGGGCAGCGGGCACCGGCAGCCCCCGGCGGTGACGGCCCCCTCCGATCCGCGTGCGGCGGCTCGGCACGGTGGCGGCCCGCGCAGGCCGTGAGTTTCAGACGCGCTCAGGCGCGGGGACCCGGGCCGTGCCTCCCGGCGGGAGTCCGGACAAGACAAAGGCCGTCGTGGTGTCAGCACCCACGACGGCCCCCCGATTGGTGAAGCCGGCGGCCGGTCAGACCGCCAGGTGGTCGAACTCCCCGTCCTTCGCCCCCAGGAGCAGGGCGGCTATCTCGGCCCGGGTGTAGATGAGCGCCGGGCCGTCCGGGAAGCGTGAGTTGCGCATCGCCACCTCGCCCCCCGGCAGGGCGGCGAACTCGACGCAGTTCCCCTGGGAGTTGCTGTGCAGGCTCTTCTGCCAGACCACGCCCTCAAGGTCGGTCGCGGCCATCCCGTTGTACGGGTCGTACGTGTCGTACGAATCGTGCGTGTCACGCGTGTCGTGCATAGAAATCTCCCGAAGAGCTCCGGAGTGGGTCGTTCAGCTCGGCGCCCCGGCCCCGGCCGAACGGACGGGCCGGCCCCGTACCGGCCCGGCACAACGCCTCACTTGACGTGATGATAGCTCCAGTGCACGTGCATCAGCACGGGACATTGCAGGTGCACGGCCTTTTCGACACCGAACCGGAACTCTTCACAAGGCCCCCTGCTGACGGTACGTAAACGGACATAGCCGACTGAATCGGCAAGTCTCCGATAACCGCCCGTAGGCGACCACCCGCCGAGTGTTGATCTTCGAACGCCGGGAGTCGCCCTCCCGTGACCCTCCGTCAGCTCGCCCGCGCGCTGTGAGACATCTCACGCACGGAGACCGCAACGCGGTTCCCGTTCCAGCGCATCTGACCGGGTAGCGGGAGAACCGCCGTTCGAGGGCCGGTTATGTCCGATTTTCGCAGTGGCCGCCCTTCCGGTTCGGCAGCCGACTGCGGACCGGGTGGGCCGATGTCCTACGATCTCCGCCATGAGCACCGCAGCCATCCCGGGCGCGCCACTGCCCGTCCGCACCCCAGGCTCCCGTGCGCGGGGGCGCCACCGCCGTCCCGAGCGCCCCGAGATCCCGACCGGTTCCCCGGCCCTGCTGCTCGCCGTCCCCGCGGCCGCCGGGCCTGACTCCCGGTCCGTCGTCGAGGAGCTGCTGTCCATCGTCCGCAGCGAGCAGAACGGCGTCCGGACCGTCGCCGGCTACCTGCCGTCCGGTGACGGCGAGACGGGCGACGAGCGCACCGTCGCCGAGCTGCTGGCCGAGACGGCCGAGGCCGGCCTGCCCGCGCCGGTCGTGGTGCCACTGGTGCCCGGCCCGCACGACTTCCTGCCCGCGCTGCACGGGCTCGCCGCCGAGTACGGCGCCCCCGTCACCGACACGCTGGGCCCGCACCCGCTGCTCGCCGAGGCCGTCCACGTCCGCCTCTCGGAGGCCGGCCTGGCCCGCGCCGACCGGGCCCGGCTGTTCGCCATCGCGACCGCCGCC
>NZ_BAAAKJ010000046.1:14530-16956 GCF_039527695.1 Kitasatospora putterlickiae | reverse complement strand
CAGACCATCAGCGACAACATCGGCACGCAGGCATCCGCCCAGCAGGCCGCGGCCGACGCCGCCGGCATCACCGGCATGCTGCTGGCCGCCCGGCTCGCCGTGCCGGTCGTCGCCGCCGCACTGGACCTGCCCGGCTCGGTCGCCGACGCCGTCGCCCACCTCAAGGAGATGGGCGCCCGGAACCCGGCGCTCGCCCCGCTGGTGATCGGCCCGGAGGCGGACGCCGAGCTGCTCGCCGCGGCCGCCGAGGAGTCCGGCTGCCCGTCGGCCGCGCCGCTGGGCGCCTACCAGGCGGTCGGCCAGCTGGTCGCCTCCACCTACCTGGCCGCGCTGCCGGCCGTCGACGCCGAGGCCGACGAGGCGGACGCCGCGTCGGAGGACGGCCCGCGCGCCACCGGGCGGCACGCCGCCCAGTAGCACCCCCCGCGCGAAGGGCCCGGAACGGACGCACCGTTCCGGGCCCTTCTCCGTGCCCTAGCGGCCCACCCGGGTGGTGGGCGCGGCGGCGTCCTTCAGCCGCAGCTCCGGCAGCAACACCGGCCGCGACTGTCCGACCAGGGTGGGCACGGCGGCCGCGACGGCGTTCCACTGGGGCTGGGCGGTGCCCTCCTCGCCCGCCCGGCGCACCTGGAGCACCTCGGTGGACCCGGCCCGGCGCAGCAGGACGTTCTTGGGCGGCCCGGCCTCCGGGTCCAGCCACAGCTCGTTGCCGCCGAACTCGCAGTCCAGCACCAGCAGGTCGTCCGGTTTGCCGTCGGCCGCGGCGCGGAAGGCGATCCCGGCCCGGCGGTAGCCGGTGAACCGGCAGCGGCTGAAGGTGACGGACTCCCCGGCGAGCTCGTGCCGGGCGGTGGAGACCGCGAAGTCGCTGCGCCCGGCCGCGTCGATCAGCAGCCCGTCGAAGACGGTGCCCTTGTCCTGGCCGAGCGAGTGCAGCGCCACTCCCCCGCCCGCGTTGCCGTACAGCACGCTCGCGGTGTAGTCGAAGTCGTTGAGGTAGGCGCCGTGCTCGATGCCCCAGCCGCCGTTGTGGTAGGCCGCGAACTCGGTGACCACGTGGTGGTGCCTGGCGTTGAGCCAGACGAAGACGCCGTTCCGCAGGTTGTTGTGGGCCAGGCAGCGCTGGAAGGTCCAGACGCCCTCGCTGTTCTCCGGCCACTCGAAGCCGGAGGCGCCGGTGGCCCCCTGCACGCCGACCGCCACGCAGTCCAGCGCCTTGCCGCCGGTGCCCGCGCCGAGGTTGAAACCGGTCAGCCGGTACGCCCTGGGGTTGGGTTCGAGCAGGGTGCGGGAGGCCACGCAGGACTCGTAGACGATGTCGTCGGACGGCTGCTGGGGGGTGCGGGTGTCCAGCGGGCCGTCCCACCAGTAGGCGTCCTCCCAGGTCTCGTGGCTGATGCAGGCGCGGAAGGTGATGCCGTGGCTGGCGTGCGGGACGTAGGCGTGGCTGCCGGCGTCGCGGACCACCACGCCCTCGACGACGGTGCCCCGGGTGGCGTCGCCGAGCCGGTGGAAGTGCAGTCCGTAGCGGCCGAGCACCGGCGCGGTGACCGGGACGGCGCCGTCCGGGCCCTTCCAGGTCTCCTTGGTGTCGGCGCGCGGGCCGACCCAGCGCAGCGCGGTGTGCCGGACGTCGGCGCGGCGGGAGCTGGTGAGGTGGACGTGGGTGCGGCCCTCGGCGGTGCCCTCGACCCGGACGCCGCGGGTCAGGTTGAGCACCTCCGCGCCGACGGTGACGCCCCCTCCGGCGGCGACCCTGGGGTGGGCGTGGCGCAGCGGGGCGGCCAGGGTGACGGTGGTTCCGCTGACGGACCGGATGGTGACGAGGTCGTAGGCGGCGGCGAAGCCCTCCTGGTCGGGCGGGCCGGTCGGGGTGACGGCGAGTTCGTCGCCGGGCAGCCAGCCGGCGGGCGGGGCGGCCAGGGTGACGACGGTGTCGCCGGCCTTGAGGTCGCGGTCGGCGCGGACCCAGGCGGTCTTGGCGGCGCCGTCCAGCCGCAGGTAGCCGGCGCCGGTCACCCAGAGGCCGACGTCGGTGTCGACCACCTTCATGCCGTCGCCCTGGAAGCGCTTCTCGTCGACGCCGGGGAAGCGCAGGGTGTGGACGTGGTCGCCGTCGGGGGCGAGGGCGAGGGTGCCGCGCACCTCGACGTTGCCGGCGGCGGCGAGGGTGAGGGTGCGGTCGGCGGCGAAGGTGAGCGCGCCGCCCGGCTCGACCAGCAGCGAGCCGACCTCGGCGTCGGTGTCGAGCAGCACCCGGTCGGTGATCCGCACGGCGGCGCGCGGGCCTGGCGGGTTGCCGCCCCAGCCGGACCGGTCGGACCAGCGGCGCCCGCCCTGGTCGACGGTGGGCGCGGGGGCGGGCTGTTCGGGGGTGCCGGGCGGGGCTCCGCCGTGGCCGCCGTCGGGGCCCGTCGGGGCGGGCG
>NZ_BAAAKJ010000046.1:7264-14483 GCF_039527695.1 Kitasatospora putterlickiae | reverse complement strand
GGGGTGGTCCCGATGACGGCGGCCGGGGTGACGAGCCGGGTCTCGCCGGTCAGCGAGCGGCGCAGGATCTCCTCGCCGCTGATCGCCGCGAAGGCGGTGCCGACGGCGAGCCAGCGCAGTAATGCCCGGCGGGTCAGGTGAGTTCGGGATGGTTCGGGTGGGATGTCCGCTCTGCAGTGCTTTGCCCGGCGATGTGCTCCACGCGGCCGGGCGGCCGGACGGGAGGCGTCCGGCTCCTCGTCGATGCCCATCGGTGCGTAGCCCTCTCCCGAGACGGCTGCGGCGCGCCGGCGCGATGCCGACGCTCTGAAGCATAGGCAGTTGCGTTGGCCGCGACCGGCGTTGCGGGAAATCGGTCATTTCTGATCATGAAGGACAGCCGGTCGGCGCCGATTTCGCAAACCGTGACGAGCGTCACACATGTTTGCGGTTTGAACGAGCCTCTGCTTAACGTGCTCCCCGTTCGTGGCCACACGGACCCAGCACGTCCGCGACGCCGAGTCCTGCCGTCGGGCGCGCTGGCAGCGCAACGCACCACGGCAGGAGCGGGGGAACCACAGGTAGTTCGCCCAGGACCGGTCCGCACGGGCCGGCCCCGGGCTAGGGGTGAAGCCGCGTCCCCAGCGCGGCCGGGCAACTCCAGCCCGAATCCGACAGCTCACCTCGCAGGCGTGGGAGAGGACCGCGTCTTCATGCTGCCCACCAACGGCACCCGACTGTCCGGCCGTACCCGTCGCGCGATCGCCGCCCTCGGCGTCGCGGGCATCGGTCTCACCATCCCCTGCCTGACCTCCGGCACCGCCTCGGCCGCCTCCGTCGCCACCTGGGACAAGGTCGCCCAGTGCGAGAGCGGCGGCAACTGGAGCATCAACACCGGCAACGGCTTCTACGGCGGCCTCCAGTTCACCAGCTCCACCTGGTCCTCGTTCGGCGGCACCTCGTACGCCGCGCGCGCCGACCTCGCCACCAAGGACCAGCAGATCGCGGTCGCCGAGAAGGTCCTGGCCGTGCAGGGCCCCGGCGCCTGGCCGGTCTGCTCGGTCAAGGCCGGTCTGACCAAGGGCGGCACCCCGGCCGCCGTCGACACCTCCGCCGCCTCGGCCACCGCCGCCAAGCCGGCCGCGCCGGCCCAGACCCCGGCTCCGGCCCAGGCCCCGGCCGCCAAGCCCGCAGAGAAGCCCGCCGCGCAGCAGCCGGCCGCCAAGCCCGCCACCGCCCCCGCCGCCGGTGAGCAGCGCCAGAACGGTCAGCAGTGGCGTCAGCAGAGCGGTCAGCAGGCCTCCGAGGCCTACACCGTGGTCGCCGGCGACTGGCTGTCCACCATCGCCGACGAGCAGCACGTCCAGGGCGGCTGGCAGCGCCTGTACGAGCTCAACCGCGCCGCCCTGGCCGACGGCCCGCACACCATCTACCCGGGCCAGCGGCTGAGCCTCGGCGACCGCGCCGAGGGCCAGGGCTTCGACTGGTTCAACCGTGCCCAGGGCGGCACCCAGGCCCCGGCCACCCAGACCCAGGCCCCGGCCGCCAAGCCGGCGGAGAAGCCCGCCGCGCAGGCCGAGACCCCGGCCCCGGCCCCGGCGCCGACCGCCACCGGCAGCATGGCCGCCGCCGTCTCCTTCGCCCAGTCGAAGGTCGGCCAGGCCTACGTCTACGGCGGCACCGGCAACGGCGGCTGGGACTGCTCCGGCCTGACCCAGGCCGCGCTGCGCGCCGCGGGCATCTCCGTCCCGCGCGTCGCCGCCGACCAGGCCGCCGCGTCCACCCACGTCTCGCTGGACGCCCTCAAGCCGGGCGACCTGCTGTTCTGGTCCAACAACGGCAAGGACTCCGGCGTTTACCACGTCGCGCTCTACATCGGCGACGGCAAGTACGTCGAGGCCGCCAACCCGAGCTCGGGCGTGCGCCTCCAGACGGTCGCCAACTGGGCCCCGGACTTCGCCGGCCGGGTCTGATCCGGTCCCGTCACACCGCGGCCCCCGGGGAGAGTCCGGTCACTCCTCCCCGGGGGCCGCGGTCCGCCCGGCAGCGGGCGCGCGGGTGACCCCCATGGTCAAAACCGGGCCGCGGCAGGCATGCTGCTGCCCTGTACCCGAGGAGGAGTCACCATGGCCCAGGTCACCGTCTCGCTCGACGCGAACCTCGCGATCGACGTGATGATGCTGTCCGGCACCAACAGCCCGCAGGACGCCGTCGAACTGATTCTCCGGGACTTCCTGGAGCGGGGCCGGCGCACCGAGACCCGCACCGGCGACGCCGCCGACGGCCACCGGGTCACCCAGGACCGTCCGATCGCCCAGGAGGGCTGAGCGGCGCGCCGACGCCGAAGGGCCCGGGAGCACTCCGCTCCCGGACCCTTCCCCGTTCCGCTCAGCGCGCGCGGGCCCCGGTCGAGCCGCGCATCACCAGCTCCGGCTGGAACATGAACTCCCCGCGCTGGGCGGCGTTCCCGCCGACCTCCTCCAGCAGCGCGTCCACCGCCGCGGTGGCCATCGCCTCCACCGGCTGGCGCACGGTGGTCAGCGGCGGCTCGGTGAAGGCGATCAGCGGCGAGTCGTCGAAGCCGACCACCGAGACGTCCTGCGGCACCGCCAGGCCCCGCTGCCGGACCGCCCGGATCGCGCCGAGCGCCATCATGTCGCTGCCGCAGACGACCGCCGTGCAGCCCTTGTCCAGCAGCGCCCCGGCCGCCGCGTGCCCGCCCTCCACGCTGAACAGCGTGTGGTGGACGAGCCCCTCGGCCTGCTCCGCGGTGAGCCCGAGCACCTCCCGCACGGCCGCGGTGAAGCCCTCGATCTTGCGCAGCACCGGCACGTACCGCTTCTGGCCGACGGCCAGACCGATGCGCTCGTGGCCCAGTTCGGCCAGGTGCTGGACGGCCATCCACATCGCGGCCCGGTCGTCCGGCGAGATGAACGGCGCGTCGATCCGCTCGCTGTAGCCGTTGATCAGCACGAACGGCACTCCGCGCCCGGCCAGCCGGGCGTACCGGTCGTGGTCGGCCGTGGAGTCGGCGTGCAGGCCGGAGACGAAGACGATGCCCGCCACGCCCCGGTCGACCAGCATCTCCACCAGTTCGTCCTCGGTGGAGCCGCCCGGCGTCTGGGTGCAGAGCACCGGCGTGTAGCCGTGCCGGCTCAGCACCTGCTCGATCACCTGGGCCAGCGCAGGGAAGATCGGGTTGCTCAACTCCGGGGTGATCAGGCCGATCAGTCCGGCGCTGCGCCGGCTCAGCCGGGTCGGCCGCTCGTAGCCGAGCACGTCCAGGGCCGCCAGCACGGTCTGCCGGGTGGTGGCCGAGACGTTGGCCTTGCCGTTGAGCACGCGCGAGACGGTGGCTTCGCTGACCCCCGCCTGCGCCGCGATGTCTGATAGTCGCGCCGTAGTCACGGTCCCAGAGCCTATTGCAACCACGTCAGACCGCCCACCAGTCGGTGCTGTCGGCGGCCAGCACGGCCTGCCCGTCCACCGTCTCCGGGTCGGCGCCGGCGGAGGTGAGCAGCGGCCGGCCGGGCGCCGGTATCCGGACCGGGGTGCCGGTGGTGTTGACGGTGCAGACGAAGGAGCCGCGGCGGAACGCCAGGGTGCCCTCGGGGGCGTCCAGCCACTCGACGCCGGTGCCGGCGCCGAGGTCGGGGCGCGCCTTGCGGACGGCCAGCGCCGAGCGGTACAGCTCCAGGGTGGACGTCGGGTCGCCGGTCTGCGCCTCGACGCTGAGGGCGGCCCACTCGGCGGGCTGCGGCAGCCAGGACGGTCCGCCGGCGGTCGGGCCGAAGCCGTACGGGGCCTCGGTGCCGGACCACGGGATCGGGACGCGGCAGCCGTCGCGGTAGCCGTCCTGGCCGGCCTGCCGGAAGAACGAGGGGTCCTGGCGGACCTCGTCGGGCAGGTCGGTGACGTCGGGCAGGCCGAGTTCCTCGCCCTGGTAGACGTAGGCGGAGCCGGGCAGGGCGAGCATCAGCAGGGTGGCGGCGCGGGCGCGGCGCAGGCCGAGCGCGCGGTCGCCGGGGGTGCGGATCTGGGTGCCGAGGCCGGGCGGGTTGGCGAACCGGGTGGCGTGCCGGGTGACGTCGTGGTTGGAGAGCACCCAGGTGGTGGGGGCGTCGACCGGGCGCATCGAGTCGAGCGAGAGGTCGATCACGGCGCGCAGTTCGGCGGCGTCCCAGGAGGTGCCGAGGTACTGGAAGTTGAAGGCCTGGTGCAGTTCGTCGGGGCGGACGTAGTTGGCGGTGCGCTGGACGGTCGGGGTCCAGGCCTCGGCGACGCCGATCCGCTGCCCCGGGTACTCGTCGAGGATCTTCCGCCAGCCGCGGTAGATCTCGTGCACACCGTCCTGGTCGAAGAACGGCATGACGTCGTTGCCGAGCAGCTTGAGCTGGTCGGCGCCGCCGAGGTCGGGCAGGCCGGGGGCCTTGACCAGGCCGTGGGCGACGTCGATGCGGAAGCCGTCGACGCCCATGTCCAGCCAGAACCGCAGGATGGAGCGGAACTCGTTGGCGACCGCCGGGCTGTCCCAGTTGAAGTCGGGCTGCTCCGGGGCGAACAGGTGCAGGTACCAGTCCCCGGGGGTGCCGTCCGGGTTCTCGGTGCGGGTCCAGGCCGGACCGCCGAAGATGGACTCCCAGTCGTTGGGCGGCAGTTCGCCGTTCCCGCCCTTGCCGGGGCGGAAGTGGTAGCGGTCGCGCAGCGGGGACGCGGGACCCTCGCGCAGAGCACGCTGGAACCACTCGTGCTGGTCGGAGGAGTGGTTGGGGACGAGGTCCACGATGATCCGCAGGCCCAGCGCGTGCGCGTCGCGGATCAGGCCGTCGGCGTCCAGCAGGGTGCCGAACATCGGGTCCACCGCCCGGTAGTCGGCGACGTCGTAGCCGGCGTCGGCCTGCGGGGAGGCGTAGAACGGGGAGAGCCAGACGGCGTCCACGCCGAGGTCGCGCAGGTAGGGCAGGCGGCCGCGGATGCCGGGCAGGTCGCCCATGCCGTCGCCGTTGGAGTCCGCGAAGCTGCGCGGGTACACCTGGTAGATGACCGCGTCCCGCCACCAGCCTCGGTCCGCGCCGGCGCCGGCCTCGTGAGCGGTGGCGTCGGCGGCGGGCCGGGAGGTGTCGGCCAGGTTCTGGGTCATGGACGGTATCCCTTGGGACTAGGAGGCGGAGCGGTCGGTGCGGCGGGGGCGTCGGCCGGTCAGGACTTCGAGGCGCCGGCGGTCAGCCCGGTCACCAGGTGACGCTGCACCAGGTAGAAGAGGACCGAGGAGGGGATGGCGATCAGCACGGCGGTGGCGGCCATCAGGTTCCACTGGGCGTCGTGCTCGCTGACGAAGGTCTGCAGGCCGACCGCCAGGGTGTACTTGTCGGAGCTGAGCATGAAGGTGGAGGCGAAGGCGACCTCGGCCCAGGCGGTGAGGAAGGAGTAGAACGCGGCGACCGCCAGGCCCGGGCGGGCGAGCGGCAGCACCAGCCGCCAGAAGGTGCCGAACGGGGTGAGCCCGTCGACCCGGCCGGCCTCGTCGATCTCCACCGGGATGGTGTCGAAGTAGCCCTTCAGCAGCCAGGCGCAGTACGGCACGGTGGTGGTCGAGTAGACCAGGATCAGGCCGAGGTGGCTGTCCAGCAGGTCGAGCTCGGAGAGGATCGTGTACATCGGCACGATCAGCACCGCGATCGGGAACATCTGGGTGACCAGCAGCGACCACATCAGCGGCCTGTGGCCGGGGAAGCGCATCCGGGAGACGGCGTAGCCGGTGGAGGCGGCGATCAGCACGCCGAACACGGTGGTGACGCCGGAGACCAGGAAGGCGTTGCCGAACCACTGGAAGAAGTCGGTGTCGAAGAGCACCGTCCGGTAGTTCGACAGGGTCATCTTGTCGAGGATCTCGCCGGGGTGCAGGTAGTCGGTCTTGTCCGGGCCGAACGAGACGTAGAGGATCCACGCCACCGGGAACAGCGCGATCAGGCTGGCCAGGGTCAGCGCGCCGTGCATCAGGGCCTTGGCGAGCGGGCCGGGCCCGCCGCGGGGGCGGACCTTGGCGGGCCGGGCGGCGCGGGCCGCGGGCCGGGTGGCGAGGGGGGCGGGTCGGTCGGTGGTGGTGCTCATCGGGGGGTGTCTCCTTCGTGGTCGCCGGGTTCGCCGGGGTCAGCCGTTCGCCCGCTCGTTGCGGGCGAGCCAGCGGCGGTAGAAGGCGGTGAAGACGATCAGGATGGAGAGCAGGATGACGCCGTAGGCGGCGGACTGCGCGTAGTCCCGGGGCTGCTGGCCGAAGCCGAGCCGGTAGGCCCAGGTGACGAGCAGCTGGGCGTCGGGGGCGCCGTTGCCGAACAGCAGGAAGATGACGGCGAACTGGTTGAACGTCCAGATGACGCCGAGCAGCACGACGGTCGAGGAGACGGTGCGCAGGCCGGGCAGGGTGACGTGGCGGAACCGCTGCCAGGCGGTGGCGCCGTCCATCTCGGCGGCCTCGTACAGCTCGGCGGGGATCGACTGGAGGCCGCCGAGCAGCGAGATCATCATGAACGGCACACCGACCCAGGTGTTGACCAGGACGGCGGCGGCCTTCTGCGCGGTCGGGTCGTCCAGCCAGCCGGGCTCGGGCAGGTGCAGGGCGGCGAGCAGGCCGTTGACGGCGCCGCCGTCGGCGAGCATCAGCCGCCAGGAGAAGACGGTGACGAAGGTCGGCACGGCCCACGGCAGGATGAGCAGCATCCGGTAGACGGCGCGCCCGCGCAGCTTCTGGTTGAGCAGCAGGGCCAGGCCGAGGCCGATGGTGTAGTGCAGGCCGACGCAGAGGGCGGTCCAGGCGATGGTCCAGACGAAGTGCGACCAGAAGCGGTCGTACGAGCCGGGGCCCCAGAGGATGTCGGCGTAGTTGTCGAGGCCGACGAAGCGGTAGCCGGCCGGGATCTCGTTGGCGCCGATCTTGCGGGCGACGTTGAGGCTGTTGGCGTCGGTGAGGGTGAGCCAGAGCCCTTCGGCGAGCGGGTAGAGCACCAGGACGCCGAGCACCAGGACGACCGGTGCGATCATCGCGTAGGCGTACCAGTACTTGGCGTACGAGCGCTTGAGGCGCTCCATCAGGCCCGGACGCGGATCGCGCTGCCGGCTGCCCTGGCCGGTGGCGCCCTGCACGGCGACTGACATTGTTCGACACCTTCTCGGGGGAGGTCCGCCGCCTCGCTTCGGCGACTGCTGCTACCTGCTGCGGGCCCGGCCGCCCGGCCCACCGCGC
>NZ_BAAAKJ010000046.1:4356-7226 GCF_039527695.1 Kitasatospora putterlickiae | reverse complement strand
GGGACCGGACGGCTGGGTGGGGGTGGACTACTTGGCGAAGCCGGGGAGGAGCTTGGCGTAGTCCGTGGCGACGGTGTTCAGGCCGTCCTGGGTCGCGGTGCCCTGGACGATCTTGCCGAGGTTGGTGCCCAGCGACGCGAACAGCGAGCTGTACTCCGGCAGTTCGGGGCGCGGCCTGGCGCTCGACAGCACGCTCTGGAAGCCGGCGATGCCGGGGTCGGCCTTGACCTCGGCGGTGAAGGCGTCCTCGCGGGTCGGCAGGGTGGAGTTCTTCCGCGCGATGAAGGCCTGGCTCTCGGCCGAGGTCATGAAGGCGGCGAACTTCTCGGCGGCGGCCTTGTGGGCCTTGTCGGCACCGGCGTAGACGGAGATGTTGTGGCCGCCGGTCGGGGCGCCGCCCTTGCCGGCGGAGCCGCCGGGGACGGGGGCGATGCCCAGGTTGGCCTTGTCGGCGAAGGCGGAGCCCTTGTAGATGTTGGTGATCTCCCAGGGGCCCTGGACGATCGCCGCGACCTTGCCGCTGTTGAAGGCGTCCATCATGTGCGCGTAGGCGTCGGTGGTGACGTCGGCCTTGGCGGTGCCGGGCGCGGTGAACAGGGACTTGTAGGTCTCGACCGCCTTGACGGCCTCCGGCCCGGCGACGGTGATCTTCTTCCCCTTGGCGTCGACGGTGTCGGTGCCCTCGCCGAACAGGAACGGCATCGCGTAGTAGCCGTCGGCGGCCTTCAGCCAGAAGCCGTCGACGCCGGCCTTCTCCTTGACCGCGGCGGCGGCGGTCTTGAGCTCGTCCCAGGTGGTGGGGGCGGTGGTGACGCCGGCCTTGGTGAAGAGCTCCTTGTTGTAGAGCAGGCCGAGGGTGTCGGTGACCAGCGGCACGCCGTAGAGCCTGCCCTCGTAGGTGGCCTGCTGGATCAGGCTGGACTGGAACTTGGCGGAGTCGGCGGCGGCCGGGGTGCCGTCCAGCGGCTCCAGGTAGCCGGCCTTGGCGAAGGCGGCGGTCCAGCCGACCTCGGAGCGGAACACGTCCGGAGCGCCCTTGGCACCCATCGCGGTCTGGAGCTTGTTCTGCGCCTGGTCGAAGGGCACGTTGACGAAGTCGACCTTGACGTCCGGGTTGGCCGCCTCGAACTTCTTGACGAGCTCCTGGTAGTTCGGCGCCTCGTTGGTGGCGTTCGAGGTGTCCCAGTAGGTGAGGGTGACCGGCCCGTCGGCCTTGCCGTCCGAGCTGGAGCCGCTGCTACCACAGGCAGCCATCGAGACCGCGAGGGCCACAACGAGGGCAGAGGCCGCGATGCCACGCCGCATGAGAACTCCTTGGAGGGTGGGGGTGCCCGGAATGACCGGAGACAGGCGCATAATGGCTGCCTTGCCTCGCGCCGACCGCACCGTTGCTGCCGCCGGGCCCGGAAGGAAGTTAACAGCGGGGCAACAGTCGCGGAAAGTCCTTGCAGCAACTTTCTGCAAGGAATGGCGATCGTTACACCCGCGTGTCCTCCGCGTTGCCGCACAGTAGTTGACGGGTCCGGAATTCGTAGCACTTTGCCCGGTTTGCCCCGGTCGGTCGCGACCGCCGGGGCCACCCTCCGTGGTGAAAGACGCTTGCAGCGCCCCCGTCAGCCGGTGGTTCCGAGCCGCAGCACGGTGGTCGAGCGGAACTCCTCGCCCGGGCGCAGCACGGTGCTCGGGAAGGCCGGGTGGTGCGGGGAGTCCGGGAAGTGCTGGGTCTCCAGCGCGATCCCGGCGAACGGCCCGTACGGCACCCCGCTCGCACCGGTGACCCGGCCCTGGAAGGTGTTGGCGGTGTAGACCTGGACGCCGGGCTCGGTGGTCAGCACCTCCAGGGTGCGACCGCTGGCCGGGTCCTCCAGCCGCGCCGCCCGGGCCGGGGTGCCGTCCGCCGGACGGGGCCGCAGCACCCAGTTGTGGTCGTACCCGCCGGGCCCGGCCAGCTGCGGGTGGCCGTCGTGCAGCGACTTGCCGATCGGCCGGGCGGTGGTGAAGTCGAACGGCGTGCCGGCCACCGGATCGATCCGGCCGTACGGGATCTGCCGCTCGTCGGCGGGGGTGTAGCCGTCTGCGTCCAGGGTGAGCAGGTGGCCCAGGACGTCCCCGGAGCCCTCGCCGGCCAGGTTGAAGTAGGCGTGGTTGGTCAGGTTGACGACGGTCGGCGCGCTGGTCACCGCGTGGTAGCGGATCGCCAGCTCGCCGGCCGCGTCCAGGGTGTAGTCGACCGTGACGTCGAGGGCGCCCGGGAAGCCCTGGTCGCCGTGGGGGCTGTGCAGCCGCAGCCGGACACCGCCGGGCACCTCCTCGGCCGCCCAGATCCGGTGCGCGAAGCCGTCGGGGCCGCCGTGCAGGGTGACGCCGTTGCCGGTCGGGGCGAGCTGGTGCTCCTCGCCGTCGATGGTGACGGCGCTGTCGGCGATCCGGTTGGCGTAGCGGCCGACCACGGGGCCGTAGTGGCGGGCCGGGCCGAGGATGTCGGCGAGCCGGTCGGTGGAGAGCAGCAGCTGGGCGGGCCGGCCGTCGCGGTCGGGGGCGGTCAGGGTGTGCAGGGTGGCGCCGAGGGTGAGCACGCTCGCCTCGTAGGGGCCGGCGCGCAGCGTCCACCGCTCGATCGCGGCGCCCGCGCCCGAGGGTTCGAAGGGCTCGCGCCGCACGCTGGTGGTCTGCGGCCCGTTCGCCGGGGGCGTCGCCATGGCCTGCTCCTCATTCTGGCGGGCCACCGGAACGCGCCCGCCCTTCGCCGGGGTGCCGGGCCCCGGGCGGGGCCTGGTCGGCGTCAGCCTAGTGAGCGGGGACGGCGCGCAGGCGCTCATCGCATGCCCGCGCGCCGTCCGGTGCCGCGTGCGCCGGTGCCGGGGTGTCAG
>NZ_BAAAKJ010000046.1:2288-4242 GCF_039527695.1 Kitasatospora putterlickiae | reverse complement strand
GTGCGCGGCGGCCAGGCCGTCGGGGCCGCTGCCCGCCTTGCGGTAGACGGCGGCCAGCCGGCGGTTGACCAGGCTCAGCGGGAGCGCCAGGTGGTCGGCGATCCGCTGCGGCGGCACGCCCCGCACCGCCAGCTCGGCGACGTCCCACTCCGGCTGGCTGAGCGTCTCCCGCACGTCGCCGAGCCGGTTGGGCCGCAGGCCGTAGTTGGCCAGCTCGCGCCGGGCCCGGTCGACCAGCCCGTCCGCCGCGCAGTGCTGGGCCAGTTCGATGCCCTGGTAGAGGTACTCCTGCGCGTCCTCCAGCCGGCCGACCCGGCGCAGCGCGGCACCGAGGTCCACCAGCGCGACGGCGTGCTCGTAGCCCGCCGGGGACTGGCCGAGGTACATCACCGCCCGTTCCAGCAGCTCGACCGCCTGCTGGCCGTCCTCGATCTGGGCGTGCAGCCGCAGCGCCGTGCCGATCGCCGAGGCGGTGCCGAACCGCTCCGCGTCGACGACCGAGCGGCGGGCGTAGCCGCGGGCCCGCTCCGGCTCGTCCACGGCCAGCGCGATGGCCAGGTGCCCGGCCCAGGGCGCCCAGACCGTGTTGTGCCAGCCCCGGACGTCCAGCTGGGCGCCGGCCTCGGTCAGCGCGGCGGCCGCCCCGGCGGGCCGGCCGACGGCGAGCAGCAGCTTGCCGTACAGCGAGGCCGCGTCGGGCAGCACCATCGCGGTGGCGTGGTAGGGCGGGTGGAAGCCGAAGTCGAGGGCCAGCTCCCAGGCCTCCTGGCTGCGGCCGCGGGCGATCAGGGTGTCGATCAGCACGCCGACGGCGTCCCACGCCAGCGGCAGTTTGGCGCTGATCCGCTCGGAGAGCCGCAGTGCCCGGCGCAGGAAGTCCTCGGCCTCGGCGAGCAGGCCGCGCCGGAACCGGGCCAGGCCCATCAGGAAGTAGGCGAAGCCCCGGTGGGCACCGCTCCAGCCGGCCACCTCGAACTGGACGATGGCGTCCGAGAAGAGCCGCTCGGCCTGGGCGATCCGGTCGCTGTAGGTGTAGGACAGGCCGAGCGTGGCGGGCAGTTCGAAGCCCCAGGTGTTGTCGGTCCAGCCGAGGCCCTTGGGCAGCCGGCCGTTGTCCAGCACGGCGTCCGCGTGCCGCAGCACCTCGGCGGAGGGCTCGCCGCGCAGGGTGAGGTCCCAGGCCCGCAGCGCCAGCACGGCCCGGTCGGCCGCCTCCCGTCCGGTGAGGCTCTCGCACAGCGCGCCGAGCCGGGCGGAACGGGCCGGGCCGTCCTCCTCGGACTTGCGGTAGGCGTGCCACATGAACGACGCGGCCTCCAGCCGCAGCCGGCCCGCCGGGTCCCCGTGGGTGCGCTCCGCCTCGACCTGGCAGACCACCGCGGCCTGGCGCAGTTCGCCGCTGTGCGCGAGCACCTCGGAGAGCCGGAAGGTGGCGTCGATCCGCATCGAGGGGCGCAGCGGCCCCTCCTCCGGGTCGAGCGCGAGCCTCAGCTGGTTGACGGTGGCGACGGGGTCGGTGAGCAGGGCGGAGCAGCCCAGCTCGTAGAGCACCTCGGCGCGGTCCTGGTCGTCCGGCGGCTCGGCGAGCGCGCGGTGCAGACAGCGCTGGGCGGCCTCGGGCGCGCCGATCAGCAGGTGTTCGGAGGCGGCCCGGCGGAGTTTGCGGACGGTGCGGTCGTCGCCCTCGCCCGCGAAGGTCTCCACCAGGTGGCGGGAGGCGGCGAGCAGGCCGAGCCCGGCGTTCTCGATCTCGGCGGCGGCCACGCCGTGCATGCCGGTGCGGGTGGCCTCGGGCATGGTGTTGTAGATCGAGCTGGCGATCAGCGGGTGGACGAATTCGAGGTTGCCGTTCGGGGTCCTGGTCAGGACGCGCTGCTTGCGCAGTTCCTCGATGGACTGGCGGGCGCCCTCGGCGCTCTGGGCGGAGATCCGGGTGGCGAGCTCGGGCCGGATG
>NZ_BAAAKJ010000046.1:0-2243 GCF_039527695.1 Kitasatospora putterlickiae | reverse complement strand
GCCGAGCCGGTCCAGCCAGGACTTGAGGGTCATCCCGGTGGCGTCGACGGCGAGTTCGCGCAGCTGCAGGGAGTTCTCCTCGACCGGCTCCAGCTCCTGGTCGCGGACCTGGTCGAGCAGCGCGACGACCTCGAAGGGGTTGCCGTTGACGACGTTCCAGAACTCGTAGCAGAAGGCGTCCTCGGCCTTGTCGCCGAGTTCGGCGCGGATCATGTCGGTGACGGCGACCAGCGACAGCCGGCTCAGCTCGTGCTGGCGGGTGGCCAGCGCGGCGACCGTGCGGTGGTGCTCCTGGGACTCCTGCTGCCAGTCGGCGCTGTCGTCGCGGTAGGCGAAGACCAGCAGGACCGGCAGTTCCCTGGCCCGGACGGCGAACTGGGCCAGCCAGCCGAGCGACTCAAGGTCGGCCCAGTGCAGGTCGTCGACGATCATCACCAGCGGGGCGCGCCGCGGGGCGAGCTGGGTGAGGACGAAGTCGAGGCCGTCGCGGACACCCTGCGGGTCGAGGCGGCGGGCGCCCTTCCGGGGCTGCTTGAGGCCCATCGCCGGGCCGACGACCTCCTCCCAGGTGCCCATCACCTGGCTGAACTCACCGGGCTCCAGGCTGCCGAGCACCGGCTGGAGGAGCTGGCGCAGGACGTGGTACGGCTCGTTGAACTGGCGCTCGCCGCCGCGTGCGAACAGCACGGTGGCGCCCTCGCGCAGCTTGGCGATCCGGCGGACCTCGTGCAGCAGACTGGTCTTGCCGATGCCGGGACGCCCGGAGAAGGTCAGCAGTTCGCCGATCTCGGTGCCGCCGGCCGCGAAGTCGCGGCAGAGCTTGTCCACCGCGGCCTCGGCGGAGCGGAGTTCGGCGTCGCGGTCGCGCAGTCTGATGCGATTGGGGGCGCCTTCCGCCTCCCGCGCGCCGGGCCTCGCCTCCGCCCGGAAATCCCTGTCCCGCTCGGTCACCGTCGTGCCTCCGCCTCGCCGATCCCTGCTCGTGTGCCGAGGTTAGCGCCGGTGGGGGCCGGTTGGAGTGTATTCACGCAGGCGAGGGGCGAGTTGAAGGGTTTGGAGGACCGGCCAAGGGCAATTGCCCTATATCCCTAACGTCGGATCATTGCATCAGATACTCTACGCCCCGCGTGCCAAGTTGATCATGCCACGACCAACCTCCCCTTCTGGCGACGCCGCTCCAACTCCCCTACCAATGAACGCGATAACCATCAGAGCCCCCACCCTTCGCAGCTCCGGGAGTCCGATGTCTGACGACAACTCACTTCAGATTCCGTTCCCGCACCGTCGCAGCGACCACGGGCCGTACGCCACCGAACTGCACCGCGCCTGGCTGACCCGCCATCCACTGCTGCCCGACCCGGCCCACCCGTCCTACGCCCACTGGGACGTGGTCGACCTCGCGGCGCTCGGCTATCCCGACGCCGGACCCGATGAACTCGCGCTCGCCGCGGATCTCATGGGGTTCTATTTCCTCTTCGACGACCAGTTCGACGGCCCGCTCGGCCGCCGCCCCACCGAGGTCGCCCCGATCTGCGACCGGCTGATCGCCGTCCTGCACGGCGCGTCGGCCGACCGCGGCTCGCCCGTGGAGACCGCCTTCGCCGACCTGTGGGAGCGCAGCGTCCAGGGCATGCCGGCGCGCTGGCAGGCGCGCGCCGCGTACAACTGGGAGTACTACCTGGCCTCCCACCCCGCCGAGGCGGCCGGGCGGATCAGCCCGCGCCCGCCCGACCGGGCCGGCTACCAGGTGCTGCGGCGCGGCACCGCCGCCATGGAGACCATCTTCGACATGATCGAGCGGCTCGGCCACTTCGAGGTGCCGCCGGCCGTGCTGCACCACCCGGTGCTGCGCCAGCTGCGCCAGCTCGCGGCCGACATCCCCTCGCTGACCAACGACGTGCGCTCGTTCCCGCTGGAGGCGCCGCGCGGCGACGTCAACAACCTGGTGATGATCGTGCGGCGGGAACGGGACTGCTCGGCCGAGGAGGCCTGCGCCGTGGTGATGGGCGAGGCGCAGCTGATGGTCGAGCGCTCCCACGAGCTGTACGAGGGGCTGCCCGACGTCTACCGGGAGCTCGGCCTGGCCCGGGTGGAGCGGATCATCGCCCAGCGCTACGCCGACGGCCTGGTCACCTGGCTGGCCGGCTACCTGAGCTGGGAACGCCGCACCGGCCGCTACCAGGCGGCCTGAATGGCCCGCCCCTCGCCCGCGGGCCGCTCCGGCCCGGCGCCGGTGCCCGGCG
>NZ_BAAAKJ010000045.1:0-4829 GCF_039527695.1 Kitasatospora putterlickiae | reverse complement strand
CCGGCCCGCGCGGCTCCGGCGGCCCCGGTCAGCCACGCCGGGCCGCGTCGCGGAGCCGTGGACGGTCCAGCGCGTACCCCAGGAGCAGGATCCGCTGGGTGAGCCGCGCGGTCACCGTGGCCCGCGGCCGTTGCAGGGCCCGGTGCAGCGCCAGCGAGGCGACCAGTTCGGCCTCCTGCTCCTGCCGCTCCGAGTACGCCGACCGGCCGAGCACCCGGTGGACCAACTCGCCCGGCAGCCGGGGGAGCAGGGCCTCGGCGGCGCTCGCGGCCAGCCCGCCGCCGGTGTGCCCGCAGAGCAGGTGGCCGATCTCGTGCAGCACGATGTGCTGCTGGTGCAGCGCGGTGGTGTCGACGGGGTAGCCGATGTAGTCCGCGCGATCGGTGCTGACCAGCGCCCCGCAGGGCGCGTGGACCGGTCCGGAGAGCGGGATCAGCTCGATCGGCCGCCCGCGCCGCCGGGCCAGCGCCTCGGTCAGCGCCGGGATGCCGAAGGGCTCCGGGAGCGGTACCGACTCCGCGACGGTGCGACATCGCTGCCAGAGTCCGCGCTCCGACCCACCCGGATGCCCCACGTCCATTCCCCCTGGAGTTCGACGCCCTCAGCCGGGAGGCGATCCTACGGACGGGGACGCGCCGGGAGAACCGCCTGGACGCCGATTTCCGCTACCTGCCGCCGGCCTCGCGGCGGGCGATCGCGTCGATCATGTCGCGGATCGTGCCGAGCCCCTCGGGGGACAGGGTCACCGCGCGCAGCGCCACATCGCGCACGCCGGCGTCCCGCAGCGCGCCGAGCAGCGTCAGTTCCTCGGCGATCCGGGCGCTCTGCCGGTCGTCGAAGAAGTACACCGGGGGGACCTGGAAGAACTGGGCCAGGGCTTCGAGGTGGCGTTTCGTCGGATTGTCCCGGCGGCCGGTGCGCAGCTGCCACAGGTAGGTCGCCGAGAAGGTCTCGCCGGTCGCCTCCCGGCAGGCGCGGGCGACCTCCTCGTGGGTGTACGGCTCGCGGTCGGGACGGCGGACCACGTCGAACAGCCGGTCGATCTTCGCTGCGAGCGTGGACGTACCGGAGTCTGCGTCGGGCACGGCACACCTCTCCCCTCACCCCGCGCACCCGCGCGGTGCGTGTGCGGATCGACCACTCGCGACGGTCGCCCATTGTAGTGGCCCCGCGCCCGGACGCGGAGGCCTCCGACGGGCCGGCACTTCACCGCCGTCACCGTGTGGACCGGTGACGGCGATGACCGCCATGGCGGCGTCACCGCTCCAACCGGTGAGGGGTGGCCGGAGGGTGGCCGGAGGGTGGCCGGACCGCCTGACCGGGGACCCCGCGCCCGTCCCCCGGCGCGGGACCCGCGCCGCGTTCGGTCCGTCTCTAGGCGGGCCCGGCGGCGGCGGGGGCCGTCCGCTTCCGCGCGCGGTAGGCGGCGGCCTTGATCCGGTTGCCGCAGGACTCCATGCCGCACCACTGGCGCCGCATGCCCCGGGAGCGGTCGATGTAGATCCGCGTGCACTCCGGGTTGCCGCACTCCTTCATCAGCGGGACGTCGGGTCCGCTGAGGAGTTCCACGGCGTGCCGGGCGACCGTCGCCAGCGCCTGCTCGGGGGTCGCCTCGTTGTGCCGCCCGGCGACCGTGAGCTGCGGAGTCACCGGGGCCCTGCGGGCGGCCGCGTTGAGCACGGCGAGTGCCTCGCGGTCGAAGCCCTCCCCGCCGACACGGTTGGTGACGAGCCGGTAGGCGGCCTCGCGCACCGTCCTCGCCTCCCGGACGTCGCGTTCGTCGCCGGGCGTGATCGTGTCCACGAGTCCGCTGTCGAGGTGCCAGGCGTTCAGCCGCTCCGGCGTCACGAACATCTCGAAGCGGACCGTGCGCCGGGCGCGGAGGGTGGCCGCGAAGTCCAGCGCCGGATGTCCGCACACGAACACATGGTCGAGATTCACATCACCATGCTGACAGGTGACTGTGGACGGCGCAAGGACGGTTCGGCGCACCCCGCGGGTCGGCCGAAGTTCACGTCCCCGTCACCGATGCCGCTCGCCTCCGCCGACGGCCCGTCGCGACTCCGCCGGCACCCTCACCGGTCAAGCCGGTGGCGCGAGCCGTCCCCGCGCCACCTCCCTGGCGGAAGCGCCGCCTGACCGTTCCCGCCCGCACCCTCGTTGTTGCGAGGTGGCACGGGGCGCGGCCGGGTCCGAGCATGGCGGTCGGGGGTGTCGGCGGTCGTGGGAGTCGTGCTCGCGGTGCTCGCCGCCGGACCGGGAACCGGAACGGCCGCCGCCGCGCAGCCGGCGCCGCCGCCGTTCCAGATGCCGTTCCCGTGCGGGACGACCTGGGAGCTGGACACCTACGGGGAGGAGCACAGCCCGGCGCTGGACATCGTGGTGGAGCACAACACCGGGTCCGACGGCCTGCCGGTGCTGGCCTCCGCCGCGGGCACGGTGTCCGCGACGTACTGGGACGACGGTTCGGGCAACACCATCCAGATCAGCCACGGCAACGGCTGGTTCACGGCGTACTACCACCTGATGGACGACCCGGCCACGTTCGTGAAGAAGGGTGACCCGGTGCTGCCGTCCACCCGGATCGGCCGGATCGGCGAAACCGGCGGCACCGACTGGGCGCACCTGCACTACGAGCAGCGGTACGCGGCCACGGGCGACTTCACCTACGAGAAGGACCGGGTGCCGGTGCGCTTCGACGGCGTCGAGTACGGCGGGCTGAACCGCCACTGGCCGAGCGTCACCAGCCGCAACTGCGCGGGCGGGCCGGAACCGGCCGCCTGGCGGGACTGTCCGTCCGGGTACGTCTGCTTCTACTCGGGCGCCGACGGCACCGGCACGGTCTGCCGCTCGGCCGCCGACCAGCCGGCCGGCACCTGCGGGGTGCGCCGCTCCTACTTCAACAACGGGACGGAGCAGCCGGGCTACGACCACGTCCAGGTGTCGTTCCGCGAGGGCGGCGGCCAGTGCCTGCACTTCGGCTGGGCGGAGGGCCGGGGCAACCTCCCGGCCGGCGGGCGGACCATCGACTCCTTCCGCTGGCGCGGCGAGTGCTGAGCCGGCTCCCCGCCCCTGTTCCCGGGCCGATCGGACCGTGACGGATCGTTATCAGAACTTTTGATTCCGCTCGCTACCCTTTCCCCGTCCGTCCACGGGGGAAGGGTAGTGACGTGCACAGCATCATCGTGGTGCCCGGGCCTGGCATGGTCCCGGTCGACCGGTTCCACCTGGCTCCGGGGCAGATCCTCCGGTTCGGCCGCGCCGCCGCGGCGGACGGCGCGCCCGGCCTGGGCATCCCGCACAGCGGCGTCTCGCGCTTCGCCGGCGAGATCGGCGCGACCGGCACGTACTGGACGCTCAGCAACCTCAGCCGCACCTCGACCTACGTGGTGGAGAACCCGGAGGGCGCGGGCGAGCACATCAAGGTCGCGCCGGGCCGGCTGACCGCGCCCGTCCCCTTCGAGTTCGCCCGCATCGTCCTGCCCGCCGGCTCCGAACTGCTCAGCCTCGACGTCTGGGCGCCGCGCCACGACTACGCCGACCGGGACGCGCCGACCGGGCCGGACACGCCCGGCGGACCGGGCGACGAGTCCACCCTGCTGGCGTTCCCGCTCGACCGCTCCAGCCGGTACTTCCTGGTGCTCGCCGCGCTCTGCGAGCCCCGGCTGCGCGGCGAGCCGCACGCCCTGCCGCCCACCGTCGACCAGGTCGTCGAGCGGCTGCGGCCGCTCTGGCCGTCCGCCAACCGCGCCGCCGTCCAGTGGAACATCGACTACCTGGCCGTCAAACTGCGCCTCAAGCCGGCACCGGACGCCGTGACGTCCGGTCCGCGCCTGGTCGGCAAGAAGGACGCGCTGGCCTCCCTCGCCCTGCGCTTCGACCTGGTCCGCGAGGACGACCTCGCCCTGCTCGCCCCCGGGACCGCGCGGTGAACCCGCGGGCCGGGCCCTCCGGCGCGCTGCCCGTGCCGGCGGGCTACCGGATCGGCGCGTGGAAGGTCGACCGCCTGCTCGGCAACGGCTCCTTCGGCAGCGTGTACGCGGCCCGCCGGGCCCGGCCGCGGCCCGGCCTGCCGTCGCGCGCCGCGCTCAAGTTCCTGCCCACCGGCACCCGGACCCCGCGCCAGCTCCGCCACCTGCGGGACCTCGCCGACCGGGAGACCCAGGTGCTCAGCCGGGTCAGCGCACCACGGCTGATCCGGCTGTACGAGATCCTCGCCGTTGACGCGCCCGAACAGCCCGAACTCGACGGCGCCACCGTCCTCGTCCTGGAGGAGGCCGACTGCTCGCTGGACGCCCTGCTCGCCCAGGACCGCACACCCCGGACCGGCCCCGCCCTGCTGGCCCAGATCTGCGAAGGACTCGCCCAACTGCACCACGCGGGCTGGGTGCACGGAGACCTGAAACCCGGCAACGTGCTGCTGATGCCGGACGGCACCGCGCGGCTCGCCGACTTCAACCTGGCCGCCGAACTCGACGGCACCCACGCCTACGCCCCGCCGTTCGCTACCCCCGACTACTCCCCGCCGGATCTGCTCTGGGCCGAGATCGGCGAACGCGGCCGGCGGATCCGCCCGGCCGCCGACGTCTGGGCCTTCGGCGTCCTCGCCCACCTCGTCCTCACCGGCGCCCTGCCGCTGCCCGGCGCGACCCCCGCCGCCCGCCGGGACGCCGCGCTGCGCTACGCCCGGGGCGAGGAGGAACTGCGGCTCTCGCCCGGGCTCCCGCCGCTCTGGCGGGAGATCGTCCAGGACTGCCTGGCCCGCCGCCCCGAGGAGCGGGACCGGCACAGCACCGCCTCGCTGCTGCGCCGGGTCCGGACCACCGCGC
>NZ_BAAAKJ010000044.1:46575-60206 GCF_039527695.1 Kitasatospora putterlickiae | reverse complement strand
ACCCTGCCGCCGGCCCCGCCCGCCGCCCCCGCCACCGCCGCGCGAAGACCCCCGGGCGCCCCGCTCACCCGGCGCGAGCACGAGGTGCTCCGCTGGGCGGCGACCGGCCGGACCAACCCGGAGATCGCCGCCCAGCTCGGCCTCACCCGCAACACGGTGACCGGCTACCTGAAGAGCGCCATGCACAAGCTCGGCGTCCGCAACCGCACCGAACTCGCCGTCGCCGCCCGGGAGTCCGGCCTGCTCGAATGAACCCACGGACCAGGACGGTCAGTTGACCTTGCGCTCCCGCCCCGACCAGTAGGGCTCGCGGAGCCGGAACTTCTGCAGCTTCCCGGTGGTCGTGCGCGGCAGCGCGTCCCGGAACTCCACCGAGGTGGGCGACTTGTAGCCGGCCAGCCGCTGCTTGCAGTGTGCGATGAGGTCCGCCTCGCCGGTCTCCGCGCCCGGCTTCAGCACCACCAGCGCCTTGACCGTCTCGCCCCACTTGCTGTCCGGCACGCCGATCACCGCGGCCTCGGCCACCGCCGGGTGGTCGTAGAGGCAGTCCTCCACCTCGATCGAGGAGACGTTCTCCCCGCCGCTGATGATGACGTCCTTCTTCCGGTCCGAGATGGTCAGGTAGCCGTCGGTCAGGACGCCGCCGTCGCCGGTGTGGAACCAGCCGTCCCGCAGCGCCTCCGCGGTGGCCTCCGGCTGCCGCCAGTAGCCGTCGAGGACCACGTTGGAGCGGACCAGCACCTCGCCCTGCTCGTCCACCCGCACCTGGTTGCCGATCGCCGGGGCGCCCGCCTGCACCAGCTTCTCCGCCCGCTGCTCGGCGGGCAGTTCGTCCCACTCGGCGCGGGTGCGGTTGACCGTCACCACCGGCGAGGTCTCGGTCAGGCCGTAGATCTGCATGAACTCCCAGCCGAGTTCGGACTCCATCCGCTGCACCACCGAGGTCGGCGGCGGGGCGCCGGCCACCACCATCCGCACCCGGTCGCGCCCGGGAACCGGGCCGTCCCACTCGGCCGCCGCGTCCAGCACCATCTGCACCACCGCCGGCGCGCCGCACAGGAAGGTCACCCCGTGCCGCTCGACCCGGCGCAGGATCTCGGCGCCGTCCACCTTCCGCAGCACCACGTGCCGCGCGCCCAGTCCGGTGAGCGAGAACGGCAGGCCCCAGCCGTTGGCGTGGAACATCGGAAGGGTGTGCAGGTAGACGTCCCGGTCGCTCGCCCCGAAGTGCAGGGCCATCAGCGTCGCGTTCAGCCAGACGTTGCGGTGGGTGAGCTGAACGCCCTTGGGGCGGGCGGTGGTTCCGCTGGTGTAGTTGATGGTCGCGGTGTCGTTCTCGTCGATCGCGTAGCGGCGCGGCGCGTTCTCGAAGTCGTACAGCAGCGCGTCGCTGTCCGCCCCGATCACGAACTTGTGCTTGGCGACCACCCCGGCCAGCGGTTCGGCCAGCTCCGGGTCGACCAGCAGCACCGAGGCGCCGCTCTGCTCGACGATGTACGACACCTCCTCGGCCTTGAGCCGGAAGTTCACCGGTACCAGCACCCGGCCGTGCCCGCTCACGCCGAACATCGAGGTCAGCAGCCGCGCCGAGTTGTGCGACACGATCGCGACCCGTTCACCGGGGCCGACGCCGAGCCGGTCGAGGCCGGCCGCCTGCGCCCGCGCCAGCCGCGCGATCCGACGGTACGTCAGATCGGCCCAGGGTTCGGCCGGTTGCACCGGTTCGTCGACGATGCCGACCCGGTCGCCGTAGACCAGCTCGGCCCGGTCGAGGAAGTCCATCACGGAGAGTGGAATCTGCATGGGCCCACTGTCCTCCGCCCGCCGTCGCCTGCACACCCCCGATCGGGGGTGTCACCCGGACGGGCCCCGCCCCCGGGTGGCGGTGGCCGTCCGCGCGGCGGCGATCGCGGCGGCCAGCCGGTCCCGCGCCTCGGTCTGGGCGGCGATCCGGCGCTCCAGCACCGCCAGCCGCTCCCGGGCGATCCGCAGCGCGGCGGGCGACGGCGGCCCCAGCGCGTCGCGGTCCAGGCAGCCCAGGAACGGCCGGACGTCCTCCAGGGTGAGCCCGGCCTCCAGCAGCGCGCGGATGTTGCGCACCCGCACCACCGCCGTCTCGTCGTACACCCGGTAGCCGTTGGGCGCGCGCCCGGAGCCGATCAGCCCGGTCTGCTCGTAGTGCCGCAGGGCCCGGGCGGTCGTTCCGGTCGCCCGCGCCAGCTCGCCGATCCGCACCCGCGCCGCCCCCTGTCCGTCTCCCGCGGCGCTCAGCCCACCACGGCGCCACCGTCCACCGGCAAGACTACTCCGGTCACGAAGGAGGCCTGCGGCGAGGCGAGTTGGGTGATCGCCCAGGCGACCTCGGCGGCCTCGCCGATCCGGCCGAGCGGGGTGTGCGCCAGCTGCCACGCCCGCAGGGCCGCCCGCCGCTCGTGACCGATCCCGGCGTGGTCGGCGATCGGCGTCTCGATCGCGCCCGGCGCCACCGCCACCACCCGGACGCCGTGCGGCGCCAGCTCCACCGCCCAGCCGCGGGTCAGCGAGTCGACCGCCGCCTTGCTCGCCGCGTAGGCCGAGTTGCTCGGCCAGCCGCGCTGCCCGACGGCGGTGCTCACGTTGACGATCACGCCCCGGCTCGCCCTGAGCGCGGGCAGCGCGGCCTGGGCGAGCAGGAGGGGCGCCGTCAGATTGGTGGCCAGCATCGCGCCGACACCCTCCGGGGTGTAGCCGCCGAGCGTCGCGTGCGGGGCGACGCCCGCGTTGTTGACCAGCACGTCCAGCCGTCCGAACCGCTCCAGCGCCGCCCGGACGACCAGCTCGGGACCGTCCGGAGCCGTGATGTCCGCGACCACCGGCACGATCCGTCCCGGCGCCCGCTCCGCCGTCTCCGCCAGCGGCTCCGCCCGGCGTCCGACGGCCACCACCCGCACCCGCGACCCCTGCTCGGCGAAGGCCCGCGCGGTCGCCCGCCCGATCCCGGTCCCCGCCCCGGTGACCACCACCACCCGGAGCCGCCCCACTGCCTCGTCCACCCGCGTCGTCTCGTCCATGCCCACGACCCTCCAACCCTGCCGCCAACGGCAAGGTCAACCCCGGCCCGGAACGGAACGGCCGGATCCGCTTGGTGAGCCGGCGGCGAACAGGGAGCCGATCCCCGGCGTTCCGTTGCTAGGGTCCGTCTTCAAACCCCCGCCTGCCGGGCGACGTCTGGGCACGCACCTCGCCGCGTTGTCGTCGGTCGCCGATGCTCCGCATGGACTCCCTCCTCCGCCTTGCGATGCACGCACCCAGACGCCGCCCGGCCCGCCCTCCGGGCGGACGACGGGGGTTTGAAGACGGACCCTAGGAACGGCGGAAAGGGATCCACCCACGGGGAAGAGACACCGATGACCGACCACCACCGCTCCGGCAGCCTGTACGACGCGATCGGGGGCCTCGACGCCCTGCGGCGGCTGAGCGACACCTTCTACCGGGGCGTGCTCGCCGATCCGCTGCTCGCGCCGGTCTTCGCCCGGTTCACGCCCACCCACGTCGAGCACGTCGCCGTCTGGCTGGCCGAGGTGTTCGACGGCCCGGACCGCTTCACCACCGACCTCGGCGGCCACCAGGCGCTGCTCCGCGCCCACCTCGGCCTCGCCATCACCGAGGAACAGCGGCTGCGCTGGATGGAACTGATGGCCGAGGCGGTGCGCGAGGAACTGCCCGAGGACGAACTGCTGCGCCGCCGCGTCCTGGAGTACTTCGACTGGGGCACCAGGATCGCCGAGGACGTCTCCGCCTCCCCGGCCGGCACCGACCTCGGCGACCCGGGGCCCACCCCGCGCTGGGGCTGGGAGGGCCTGCGGTGAGGACCGCGCTCGCCGCCGGCGGGCTGCTGCTGCGCCCCTTCCGGGCGTCCGACGCACCCGCCCTGATCGAGGTCCACCGCGACCCGGTGCTGCGCCGCTACGTCCGCGACCGGGTGACCGGCCCGGACGAGGCCGCCCGCTGGCTGGAGACCGAGGACCGGGGCCGGCGCGAGGGCGCCCGGTACTCCTTCGCCGTCCTGGCGGAGGGCGTGCTGGTCGGCCAGGTGGTACTCAAGCGCGGCGCCCCGGGCGGCGCCGGCTCCGAGGTGGGCTACTGGACGGCCGCCGCCGCCCGCGGCCGGGGCGTGGCCCCCCGCGCGCTGGCGGCGCTCACCGCCTGGGCGGCGGAGACCTTCGCCGCCGACGGGCTGGTCCGGCTGGACCTCTTCCACGAGGGGGACAACACGGCGTCCTGCCGGGTCGCCGAGAAGACCGGCTACCCGTTCGAGGGCCTCGTCCCGGCCGCCCCGCCGCGCTACCCGCTCGACGGTCACTGGCACAGCCGGCCCGTCGGCGCCACCGGATAACGAGTGGACACCGGAAAACGAGTGGACCGGGGTGGCGATCGAGGCCAGGGTGACCCCATGGCTTCTCTTCTGCGACACGTGACGACCGACTGCGCCGACCCCTACGCCCTGGCCCGCTTCTGGGCGGAGGTGCTGGACGGCGCCCTGGGCGAGGGCGACCAGCCGGGTGACGAGGAGGTGGAGGTGACCTCGGAGGGTGTCGCGCTGCTCTTCATCCGGGTGCCCGAGGGCAAGTCCGTCAAGAACCGCACCCACCTGGACGTCCAGCCGAAGGACCGCACCCGGGACGAGGAGGTGGAGCGCCTGCTCGCCCTGGGCGCGACGCCGTTCGAGGACCACCGCACCCCGGACGGCAAGGGCTGGGTGACCCTCCTCGACATCGAGGGCAACGAGTTCTGCGTCGTGCGCAGTGCCGCCGAGCGGCTCGCCACCGAGGCCTCCTGACACCGGCCCTCAGCCGACGGCCGCCCGCCAGCTCCACGAGCTCCGGCGCGGGCGGCCGTCGAGCTCCCCGCGCCCGGTGCACCAGAGCAGCACCTCCACCGGGTCGCCGGCGGGCGCGTCGGGAAACAGCCGGGCCAGCGCGGCGGCGGCGAGCCGCTCCGGGGGCCGCCACTCCAGGCCGAGCCCGAGGGTGATGTCATGGGTGTGCAGCAGCGTCTCGGTGACGCCCATCGCGGCGAAGCCGGCCGGATCGCACGGCCCGTAGTGGTACGCCCGCAGCTCGGGCGGCGCCGCGTCCAGCGCGGTGGCCAGCAGGTGCGCGCACGCCGTGACCACGGTGAGCACCTCGGCGGGCCCGGCCTCCGGGCGCACCGTCAGGTCCAGCGGCAGGTAGCGGTCGTCGGGCCGGGCGGCGAGCTGGCCGGCGTAGGCGAGCAGGTCGTGCGCGATGTGCGCGGCGGTCTCCCGGCAGCTCCACTCCAGCGGTCCGGCCGGCGCGTCCCAGCGGGTACCGCCGGCCTCGGCCGCCGGGCCCAGGACGGCCGTCAGCTCGCCGAGCGCGGCGCGGACGGCGTCTCCGTTCAACGGATGATCGGTCATCGGCCCACCGTCCCACCGACCCCCGCGTGTCCGCCAGGGTCCCGCCCGCCGCGGGTGCTACTGCTGGCTCCGGATCCCCACCCGGCCCCTCCCCACCGGGCCCCGGAGAACAGGCAGGTACCCCATGGCCAGGATCGCCGTGTTCGGCGCCAACGGCACCATCGGCAGCGCCGTCGTCGCGGAGGCCGCCGCGCGCGGTCACCGGGTGACGGCGGTGGTCCGCACCCCGTCCCGGTTCGACGCCGCGCGCCACCCGGGGGAGGTGTCCGTCGAGGCCGGCGACGTCCTGGACCCGGCGGACGTGGCCCGGGCCGCCGCCGGGCAGGACGCCCTGGTGAGCGCGGTCGGCGGCGGCGACGGCCCGGGGCACCTGGCGCTGATCGAACCGGCCGCCCGCTCGCTGGTCGAGGGGCTGCGCCGGCTCGGCGGCGAGGCGCCCCGGCTGGTCGCGGTCGGTGGCGCGGGCAGCCTGGAGACCGCGCCCGGCACCAGGGTCTGGGACGCCCCGGGCCTGCCGGAGGCGGTGCTGCAGATCATGCACGCCCACGGCGACGCCCTGGCGTACTACCGGACGGTCGCGGACGTGCGCTGGACGGTGCTCAGCCCGGCCGCCCGGATCGGCCCGGGCGAGCGCACCGGCCGCTACCGCACCGGGCTGGAGCAACTTCTCACCGACGCCGAGGGGGAGAGCCGGATCTCGGTACCGGACTACGCGGTGGCGCTGGTCGACGAGATCGAGCAGCCCGAGCACATCGGCGAGCGCTTCACCTGCTGCGCGCTCTGAACGGAGCGCGCGCGGGAACCGCCGGCCGTCAGCCGACCTGGATCGAGCGCTTCGCCAGGCCCATCCAGAAGCCGTCGATCACCGTGCGCTGGCTGCCCAGCTCGTGCTCCGCCGCGCCGAGCGTGACGAACAGCGGGGCGAAGTGCTCGGTGCGCGGGTGGGCGAGCCGGCCGGCCGGGGCCTTCTGCTCGAAGTCGAGCAGCGCGTCGAGGTCCTGGGCCGCCAGGGCGCGCCGGCCCCAGTCGTCGAACTCGGCCATCACCGAGGTGACCCGGCCGTCGCGGCTGAGCGCCCGCAGGTTGTGGGTGAAGAAGCCGCTGCCGACGATCAGCACGCCCTCGTCGCGCAGCGGGGCGAGCCGGCGGCCGATCTCCAGCAGCCGCTGCGGGTCCAGGGTCGGCATGGAGACCTGGAGCACCGGGACGTCCGCCTCGGGGAACATCTCCACCAGCGGGACGTAGGCGCCGTGGTCGAGGCCGCGGTCGGGGATGTCCTGGACGGGCGTACCGGGAGCGCGCAGAAGCTTGCGCACGCGCTCGGCGAGCTCCGGTGCGCCGGGGGCGGCGTACTGGACGCGGTAGTAGTGCTCGGGGAAGCCCCAGAAGTCGTAGACCAGCGGCACGGTGGTGACGGCGCCGAGCGCGAGCGGGGCCTCCTCCCAGTGCGCGGAGACCATCAGGATCGCCTTGGGGCGCGGCAGGTCGGCGGACCAGGCGGCCAGCTCCTTGGGCCAGAGCGGGTCGTCGGCGAGCGGCGGGGCGCCGTGCGACAGGTAGAGGGCGGGCATGCGCTCGGGTGCGGCGGTGCTCATGGCGGCTGTTCTCCTTCGGCCCTCGGTTGCGGCCCTCGGCTACGGCTCGGTAGTTCAAATTTGAACTCCGACACTTCGACCGTACACCTTCGTTCGAATTTGAACAATAGGAGTACGATCACCCCATGCCCTCCACCTCGTCCGCACCCTCGGCGCCCCCCTCCGCCGCCTCCTCGTACGAGCCCCGCTGGCTCGACGAGGAGGAGATGGCCGCCTGGCGGAGCTTCGTCACCGCGAGCAATCTCCTCAACCGCCGCCTGGAACGTCAGCTCAAGGAGGATTCGGGTCTCTCCCACACCCAGTACGAGATCCTCGTCCACCTCTCCGCCGCCCCGGCCGGCTCACTGCGCATGACCGAACTGGCGGACAGGCTGGTCACCTCCAAGAGCGGGCTGACCTACCAGGTCACCCAGCTGGAGAAGATGGGCCTGGTCGGCCGTCGCTCCTGTCCCAGCGACGTGCGCGGCGTCTTCGCCGAACTCACCGAGCAGGGGGACGAGATGCTGCGCGAGGCGGCCCCCGGGCACGTCGCCCTGGTCCGCGAACTGCTCATCGACGTCCTCACCCGGGAGCAGCTGGCCGTGCTCGCCGACGGCCTCGGCCAGGTCAGCGCCCGGCTGCGCCTCGACGACGCGCTCTGAGCCCCGGACGTCCCGGACGTCCCAGACGTACCCAGGCGTCCCCGACGTCCCTGACTACTGACGACCCTCCACCCTCGACCTGCCGCCCTCGTTCACCCTCGTTCACCCTCGTCCGCCCGTGCTGCTGCCGCCTCGGCCGCCTCCGCCGCCTTGGCGAGCAGCAGCACCCGCTCCCGGACGTTGCGGGTGAGCCCCGCCGCCCGCTCGAACTCCGCCCGCGCCTCGTCGCCCCGCCCCAGCCGGGCCAGCAGGTCACCCCGGACGCTGGGCAGCAGGTGGTACCCGCGCAGCGCCGGCTCCGCCACCAGCGCGTCCACCACCTCCAGCGCCACCGCCGGCCCCTCGGCCATCGACAGCGCCACGGCCCGGTTCAGCTCCACCACGGGCGACGGCGTCAGCGCCATCAGTCGGCCGTAGAGCGCGGCGATGGTCGCCCAGTCGGTGTCCTCGTACCGCGCGGCGCGCGCGTGGCAGGCGGCGATCGCGGCCTGCACGGAGTACGGCCCGGTGCCCGCCCGGCACAGGGCGGCCAGCCCGCGCCGGATCAGCAGCCGGTCCCAGCGGGCGCGGTTCTGCTCGGCGAGCAGGACGGGTTCGCCGCCCGGCCCGGTGCGGGCGGCCGTCCGGGAGGCCTGGAACTCCAGCAGCGCCGCCAGCCCGTGCGCCTCCGGCTCGGCCGGCATCAGCGAGGCCAGCACCCGGGCCAGGCGCAGCGCGTCCTCGCAGAGCGCGGGCCGCAGCAGGTCGTCCCCGGCGGTCGCCGCGTATCCCTCGTTGAAGATCAGGTAGACGACCTCCAGCACCGAGGAGAGCCGGGCCGCCCGTTCCCGCCCGTACGGGACCTCGAAGGGGATCCCGGCCCGCGCCAGCGTCCGCTTGGCGCGCACGATGCGCTGGGCGACGGTCGGCTCGGTGGAGAGGAAGGCCCGGGCGATCTCCGGCGTGGTCAGCCCGCCGAGCAGCCGCAGGGTGAGCGCGATCCGGGCCTGCGCGGAGAGCACCGGGTGGCAGACGGTGAAGATCAGCCGCAGCAGGTCGTCGTCGATGTCGTCGGGGCCGGACGGCTCGGGCGGCGGGACGTCCTCCAGCGCCCGCCCGACCTCGGCGAGCTTGCGCGCGTACGTCTCCCGGCGGCGGACCAGGTCGATCGCGCGGTGCTTGGCGGTGGCCGTGAGCCAGGCGCCCGGACGGTCCGGGACGCCCGACTCGGGCCACTGCTCCAGGGCGGCGACCAGCGCGTCCTGCGCCAGCTCCTCGGCGATGCCGACGTCACGCACGATGCGGGTGACCCCCGCGATGATCCGCGCGGACTCGATCCGGAACACGGTCTCGACGGTCCTGGCCGTCTCCGCCGCCCCTTCCGGCCCGTCCGCCTCGTCCGCGCCCGCGTTGCGCTCCGTCACGATCACCCATCAGAGCAGCCGCCGCCCGTCCGCGGCAAACCACCGCCCCTCCGCTCACGCCTCCGGCGGCGTGGCGGCCTCGTCGATCTGGCGCAGCTCGGCGCCGACCGTCCAGTGCGCCGGGTGCGTCTCCAGGAAGCGCCGGGTCCACTCGACCGCCTCGGCCTTGTCCTTGCACTGGAGCAGCGCGTAGCCGCCCACGACCTCCTTGGTCTCGGTGAACGGGCCGTCGGTGTACGTCACCTTCCCGCCCTCCCAGAGCAGCCGGGTGCCCTCCTTGGTGGGCAGCAGCCCGGCGGTGTCCAGCATCACCCCGGCCTTGGTGATCTCCTCGAACAGCGCCCCCATCCGCTCCTCGAAACCGGGGTCGGACTGGAAGTCGGGGGCCTGCTCCTCGTCGATGCGGATCAGCGTCATGAAGCGCGGCATGGTGGCTCACTCCTCGTCGGTGCGGGCGGGGCCTCTCCCCGCCGCTCACCCCTGCGTCGAACGGGCGGCGGCCGTTTCGACAGCCGGCCCCGACATTCTCGCGGGGTGTTTCCGGTCCGGCCACCGGGGCCGGGCGCCGGCGCCACGGGTCCGAGCCCGGCTCAGCCCAGCCGGGCGGCGAGCCGCAGGGCCCCCGCCCGGATCCGCTCCTCGCCCAGTTCCGGGAGCAGGGCGGCGACGTGCTCGGCCGCCAGCACCGCCAGCAGGGCGTGGGCGTCGTGCTCGGGGTCCTCGCTCCGCCCGCCCGTGCCGAGCAGCAGCGCGACGTGCCGGTGCCAGAACCTGTAGGCGCCGATGCGGTAGCGCGAACCCCGGCCGGCCGTCTCGGACATCCGGACCAGGTCGAGGTGTTCCAGCAGGTAGTCCAGATAGGCGGTGACGAACGCCGCCAGCCGCGCGCCGCCCGTCGCAGTGGCGTGCGCCTCGCCCGGGCCGAGCGGTGCCGGCCCCCGCAGGATCGCGTCCTGGAGCGCGCGTTCGCGGGTGTCCAGCAGGGCCACGCCGAGCCCGGCCTTGTCGCCGAAGCGGCGGAACAGCGTGCCCTTGCCGACGCCGGCCGCGGCGGCCACCTGGTCCATGGAGACCGACTCCACCCCGTGCTCGGCGAACAGCCGGGAAGCGGCCTCCAGCACGGCGGCCCGGTTGCGGGCGGCGTCGGCGCGCTCGACGGGCGGCGGCGTGCGCAGCAGCTCCAGCGGGACGGCACCCTCGGGCATTGCGTAAGCGGACTGCGGTCCGCTACTGTCCTGAGTCATAAGCGGACTATAGTCCGAATCGGCGCGCAGCCCCAGGAGGCGCAGCATGACCGCACTCATCACCCGGACCGAACTGGCCGAGGCCATCGAGACCGGTTCCGTCACCGTTCTCGACACCCTCGGCGGCGACTACTACGCCCAGCAGCACCTGCCCGGTGCGATCGAGCTCGTCCGGGCCGACGTCGACCGGCTCGCGCCCGGGCTGCTGCCGGACCGCGGGGCCGCCATCGTCACCTACTGCTCCAACGAGGCCTGCCCCAACAGCGGCCAGGTCGCCGACCGCCTGACCGCGCTCGGCTACACCAACGTCCGCAAGTACCGCGAGGGCATCCAGGACTGGTCCGAGGCCGGCCTGCCGGTCGAGACCGCCTGAGCCGTGAACGCCTGAGCCGTCACCGGCCGGGGGAGGGGTGCAACGCGGGGAGCGCCCCTCCCTCGTCACCGCCGCGGCTAGCGCTGCTGCTGCGTGCCGGCGTTCTTCTTCGGCCGCAGCTCATCGGCCAGCGGCTCCGCCTTGGCCCGCTTCACCGCCAGCGCGCGGGCCACGTCGAACGCCGCCGCCGGGTCCTCCCGCTCGCTCCACGGGTACGCGCCGCACCACGGGCCGATCGCCCGGAACTGCTCCAGCGCGACGTCGTGCGCCTCCACCTCGCCCGCGAAGTGCGCCAGCAGGTGCCGCAGCCGGGGCAGGTGCTCGTCGTCCGGACGGACCTGCCGCAGCTGGGTGGCGAGGTTCTCGATCCGCCACTTCGTCCGGTCGGCCGCCAGCGCGGACGCGACGCTCCTACGGCCCTCCAGCTCCGCGAGCGCGTGCAGGTAGATCCCGCCCAGCGGGCTCCCGGGCGGGGCCGCGTCCATGGCGCGCTCGGCGAAGGCCATCATCTGCTTGTTCGAGCCGAACCACTTCTCGCACCAGTACTGCATCGCCTGCCAGTGGCCCTGGTAGTGGTACCAGGCGCGCTTGACCAGCTCGTTCCAGGCCTCCTGGAACTGCTCCGGCGTGAACTGCGCGCCGCGCGCCGCCGTCACGATGACCACCCACGGTCCCGGGTTCGCCGGGTCCAGCAGGGCGGCCCGGCGGGCCGCCTCGATCGCGGCCGGCAGCATCTCGATGAAGGCGTTGATCGCGTCGTCGCCGACCTCGTCCCGGTAGCCGGAGCCGCGCACCTCCCACGCGCGGTGCACCATCAGCTTCGCCTCCAGGGTGGCGGCGTCGCAGTTGCCCGGCTCGGCGGAGCGCCAGGCGCTCAGCCAGCCGTCGCCCTGCTTGGCGATCGCGCCGAGCAGTTCCAGCCGCGACCACCGCTCGTCCCAGTGGTCCCCGGGCTCGGCGGCGTACGCGGCCGCCGGACGCCAGTCCCCGGCCCACGCCGCGTCGGCGACCGCCTGCGAGCGCTGCCGCTGCTCCAGTGGGGTCGGCGGACCGGGACGGGTCGGGTCGAGGCGCTCGCGCGGGGGCATGCCGTACGCGGCCGGGTCGAAGCCGTCGCGGGCCCACTTCAGATGGCGCCGCCGGCGCACGGCCCGGTAGGCGAGATAGACCACCACGGCGAGAACGAAGATCGACAGATGTATCACGACGGCGAATCATCCCTGCTGGGAAGGGGCGCGCGCAAAGCCGAAAATGGTTCGCCGAACGCGGTGTTCCATGGAAACATCCGCTGCAATGGGGACGATCCTGCACGGCACCCACGTCATTCTCCGCCCGGCCACGCCCGGCGACATCCCCGCCCTGGTGGCCATCCGCCGCACCCCCGAGGTCTACGCCCGCTGGCGCGGTGGCGACGACCTCGCCGACGCCGTCGCCACCGACCTCGCCGACCCCGACACCGAGACCTTCGCCATCGAGGCCGGCGGCCGGATCGTCGGCGCCGTCCAGTGGTACGCCAACAACGACGACGAGTACCGCCACGCCGGCATGGACCTCTACCTCGACCCGGCCGTCCACGGCCGGGGCCACGGTACCGACACCGTCCGCACCCTGGCCCGCCACCTCATCGACCACCACCACTACCACCGCCTGATCATTGACCCGGCGACCGACAACGCCCCGGCGATCCGCTGCTACGAGAAGGCCGGCTTCCGCCCCGTGGGCGTGATGCGCCAGTACGAGCGCGGCCCGGACGGAACCTGGCACGACAACCTCCTGATGGACCTGCTCGCCGACGAACTCTCCTGATCCCGAGGGGGTCGGCCGGCCACCCCGCAGGACCGCCCCCGGGTTGACGGCGACTCCGGGGTTCCACCACCCTTTCACTAATTAGATAGTGGAAGGGTGGTTTGGTGATGTCGATGCTCCGCTCCCTCCGGCGCCCCGGGGTCCTGTCCTGGGGATCGGCCGGACTGTTCGCCGTGCTCTACTCCTGCGTCGCCGTCAACCGGCACCGGCGCGTCCTGACGCAGGCCTATGACCTGGGCATCTTCGAACAGGCGGTGCGCGCCTACGCGCGCGGCGAGGCGCCCCTCGTGCCGCTCAAGGGCCCCGGCTACCACCTGCTCGGCGACCACTTCCACCCACTGCTCGCCGCCCTCGCCCCGCTCTACCGGGCGTTCCCGAGCACCGTGACGCTGCTCCTCGCACAGGCGGTGCTGATGGCGCTGGCCGTGGTGCCGCTCAGCCGGTGGGCCTACGAGGTCGGCGGGTGGCGCCTCGCCGGCCTCGTAGGCGGCCTGACCGGGGCGTCCTGGGGGATCGTCGAGGCGGTGGCCGACGACTTCCACGAGATCGCGTTCGCCGTGCCGCTGCTGGCGTTCGCGGCCGCCGCGCTGGGGCGGGGGCGGCCGGTCGCGGCGGTGCTCTGGGCGCTGCCGCTGGTGCTGGTGAAGGAGGACCTCGGGCTGACGGTGGCCGTGGTCGGCGTCCTGGTGTGCGTCCGTGCCCCGCGCGGGAGCGGGATCCGGGCGCTGGGTTTCGGTACGGCGCTGTTCGGGCTCGCCGCGACGGCGCTGACCGTGCTGGTGGTCCTGCCCTCGTTCAACCCCGGCGGCGACTTCGACTACTGGGGGCAGATGGGCGCCGGGGAGGCCGTCGGCGCGCCGTGGGAGGCGGCGGCCCGGCTGGTCTGGCCGCCGCTGAAGTGGCTGCTGCTCGGGCTGGCCGCCGCGACCGCCGGGTTCCTGGGGCTGCGCTCGCCGCTGGCGCTGCTCTGCGTGCCGACCCTGGCCTGGCGGCTGCTCGCCGACAACCCGCACTACTGGGGCGTGGGGTACCACTACAGCGCGGTGCTGATGCCGCTGCTGCTGGCGGCCCTGGTGGACGCCCTCGACCGGACCGGCGCGTTCGCCCGAGGGGCCGCCCCCGCCGTACCGGACGCCGCCACCGCCCCCGC
>NZ_BAAAKJ010000044.1:42282-46544 GCF_039527695.1 Kitasatospora putterlickiae | reverse complement strand
CGTCCGCCGGGCCCGGCGGGCGCTGGCGGTCGCCGGGCTGGTCGCCGCCGTCACGCTCCCGCTCTATCCGCTGCACGAGATCGCCGCCCCCGGCGCCTGGGACACCTCGCCGCGCCTCGCGCGGACCAGGGCGGTGCTCGCCCGGATACCTGACGGCGCCACCGTCGCCGCGTCCAACCGCCTCGCCGCCCAACTGGCCGGGCGGACCACGGTCGGTCTGGCCTGCCGCGAGCCGGCGCCGCCGCTGTCTGACGCGCTGCAGGACGGGCCGCAGTGGGTGGTGGTCGACCTGGCCGACCCGAGCGTGCGGGCGCCCTGCCCGATCGCCGACACCGTCCGGATGCTCGGCCGCTACGAGGACCTCGGCTACCGGCGGGTCGTGGACGACGGCGACCTGCGCCTGCTCCGGCGTCCCTGACCCGCCGACCCCCTGGTCCGACTTGACCGAGGTGCCGTTGTCCGCCACCCTTTCACTAATCAACTAGTGAAAGGGTGAGTCGGGTGTGATCGAGTACCGCATCGAGCGGCGCAGCGGCGTCTCCACCTACCAGCAGATCGTGCAGCAGACCAAGCAGGCGCTGCGGCTCGGTGTGCTCCAGCCCGGAGACAAGCTGCCGACCGCGCGGGAGGTGGTCGAGCAGACCGCGATCAACCCGAACACCGTGCTGAAGGCCTACCGCGAGCTGGAGCGCGAGGGGCTGGTCGAGCCCCGCCCGGGGCTCGGCACCTTCGTCCGCCGCTCGCTCGCCCGGCCGGAGGCGGCCGCGGACGGGCCGCTGCGGGCGGGGCTGGTGGGGTGGGTCGACGAGGCCCGGGCGGCCGGACTCGACCGCGAGGACATCGCCGCGCTGATGGCCTCCGTGCTGGAGCAGCGCTGCGAGACCGGCGTCATCGGCGCCCTGGCGGCGCACACGTCAACCGGGCCGGCGGATCCGGCCGGACCGAACTAGGGAGGGCGGGGGGACCGCATGGCGGACGCGACATCCGTACTGGACGCGATACCGGACGAGGGGCGGCCGGCCGTCGAGGCCGTGGGGCTGGGCAAGCGCTACCGGGGTGACCAATGGGCCCTGCGCGACTGCGACTTCACCGTCCCGGCCGGCCGGATCTGCGGCGTGGTCGGCGCCAACGGGGCGGGCAAGAGCACCCTGCTCACCCTGGCCGCCCGTCTGATCCGGCCGACCGAGGGCGAACTGCGGGTCTTCGGCGAGACGTCGAGCACCCCGGAGTCCCGCGCCCGGGTCGCCTACGTCACCCAGGAGAAGCCGCTCTACCCCTCCTTCACGGTGGCGGGCACCCTGCGCATCGGGCGTGAGCTCAACCCTCGCTGGGACGAGGAGGCCGCCCAGCGGGTCATTGAGATGGGTGAGTTGCCGATGGGGGCGCGCGTCGGCTCGCTGTCCGGCGGCCAGCGCACCCGGGTCGCGCTCGCGCTCGCCCTCGGCAAGCGGGCCGAACTGCTCCTGCTCGACGAGCCGATGGCCGACCTCGACCCGCTCGCCCGCCACGAGCTGATGGGCGTGCTGATGGCCGAGGCCGCCGAACGCGGCACCACCATCCTGGTCTCCTCGCACATCCTGCCCGAACTCGACGGCGTCATCGACCACTTGCTGCTGGTCCAGGCGGGCCGGATCCGGCTGGCCGGAGACCTGGAGGAGATCCTCGACGGCCACCGGTTGCTCATCGGCGCCGCCGACGGGGCCGAACTGCCCGCCGGCACCACCGTGGAGCGGAGGGTCCGGGGCCGCCAGGTCACCGCGCTGCTGCACACCGGCGAACCGGTCGACGGGCCGTGGGAGTCGAGCCGGCCCAGCCTGGAGGAACTGCTGCTGGCCTACCTCCGGACCCCGGTCAAGGCCCCCGTCACCGCCCCCGATCGCGAGGCCGCCGCATGAGCGCCAGCACCCTGACCGGCCCGACCGCCCCGGTGCCCGCGGACCGTACGGCCGGACGGCCCGCGACCGCCCGCCGCTCCCGGGGTCCGCGCGGCGTTCTCTGGCTGTCCTGGCAGCAGAGCCGGGTGGCGGTGAGGACGATGGCCGTTCCGGCGGTCCTCACCGCGCTGATCCTGATCGCCCTGCACTTCCTCATCCAGGACCGGGCCGAGCTGATGAGGCAGGCCGGCTGCGACTTCTCGGTGGAGTGGAGCCGCGAGTGCCTGGTGCGGTACGGCCGGCTGGAGATGCTGCTCCGGATGTTCACGGACATCCTGCAGCCGGCCATCACGGCGGTCCCGGTGATGCTCGGCGCGTTCCTCGGCGGGCCGCTGCTCGCCCAGGAGTACGAGCGGGGCACCCTGCGGATGGTGCTGGCGCAGTCCGTCAGCCCGGGCCGCTGGCTGGCGGCCCGGCTCGCCGTCCCGGGCGCCGCCGTGCTGCTGCTGTCCACCGTGGTGGCCGGGCTGACCAGCTGGGTGTGGTGGTCGGACGTGGTGCACAGGCGGGGGGCCTTCGGGGCCTTCGACCCGCCGTTCCAGGGGTTCACCTACCCCGTGCTCGGCGTGGTCCCCGTCGCCTGGTCGCTGTTCGGGCTGGCGCTGGGCGTGCTGGTCGGGCAGCTGCTGCGGCGCACCGTCGCCGCCGTGCTGGCGGGCGGGGCGGCGGTGGCGCTCGCGCACACCGCGATGATCGTGCTGCGGCCCTCGCTCTGGCCGGTGACCGAGCGGGAGCAGCCGTACAACAACACCCTGGGCGGCTTCCGCCAGCCCACCAACGCCTGGCTGGTGGATCACGGGGTGGTGCTCGCGGACGGCACCAGGATGACGTCCGGCGAATGCGTGAGGTCGTCCGAGGTCTGTGCGGCGGCGCCCACCTCCTGGGGGCGGTTCCACCCGGTGTCGCACTTCGTGCCGATCCAACTCGTCGAGGCCGGCCTGCTGTTGGCGCTCACCGCGGTCGTCGTGGTCGTGGTGTTCCGCAGGCTCACCCGGGCCGGGATCTGACCGGACGGGCTGTCACGGGCCGTCCGATTCCGGTCCACCGCCCGTGGGCCCGGCCGAGCGGACCGGGACGGCGGCACGGCCCGACGCGGTCCGCCCGGCGTCCCGCCGGTCAGTCCCCGGTGCAGCCGCAGGAGCGGCGGACCACCATCCGGGCCGGGAACATCCGGGCCCCGGCGGCCGGGGCCGCCTCCCCGTCGGCGCCCGCGCCCAGCACCAGGTCGACGGCGGCGCGCGCCATCTCGGCCTGGGCGGTGGCCACGCTGGTGAGCGACGGTCCGGCGATCACCGCCTCGGCGATGTCGTCGAACCCCGCCACCGCGAGGTCCTCCGGCACCCGGATGCCCAGGTCGTCGGCGGCCCGCAGCAGGCCGATCGCCTGATCGTCGGTCGCGCAGAAGACGGCGGACGGCCGGTCGGCGCGCGCCAGCAGTGCGAGCGCCTCCCGGTGCGCCCGCACCCGGTCGAACGGCGCCGGGGTCAGCCGGCCCTCGGTGGGCAGGCCGGCCTCGGTGAGCGCGGCGGCCCAGCCGGCGGTGCGGACGGTCACCGGGTCGCTCGGGCTGAGCGCGAAGGTGCCGCCGAAGCAGTGCACCTCGGCGTGCCCGTGGCCGAGCAGGTGGCGGACGACCTCGCGGGCGCCGCCCTCGTCGTCCGCGACGACCGCGATCCCGCGCTCGGTCTCCGCACGGTGGTGCAGCAGCACGACCGGCGTGCCGTCGGGGCCGTCCACGCCGGTGACCCCGGGGACGGACGGGTCCTGGGTCACCAGGATCAGGCCGTCCACCTGCATGCCGAGGAAGGCGCGGATGTAGTGGGCCTCGCGCTCGTCCTCGTAGTCGGAGTTGCCGATCAGCAGCAGCCGCCCGCGTTCGGCGGCGGCGCGCTCCACGGTGTGCGCGAGTTCGGCGAAGAAGGGCTGGCGGGCGTCCGGCACGACCATGCCGATGAGGTCGGTGCGCCGCCGGGCCATCGCCTGCGCGACCCGGTTCGGCCGGTACCCCAACTCCTCGACGGCGGCGAGTACCCTGGCCCGCGTCGCGGCCGCCACCGGCCGCGGCCCGTCGTTGATCACATAACTCACGACCGCAGTCGACGTCCCCGCCGCCCTCGCCACGTCGTCCCGCGTCACCCTTGCCATGCCCGCGAGCCTACACACCGCCGCCGACGGGCCTCTCCGCCGTTTCACCGGCTGGACGGGCGGTGCGGCGACGCGTCGCGCCGATCGCCACCGTGGTCTTCCGTGAGCGGCTGGGGAGGATGCGGATGGCGGCGAGCACGGCCGCGCCGGCCGGGGTGGCCTGGAGCCGGCCACCCCTGAGGG
>NZ_BAAAKJ010000044.1:35723-42262 GCF_039527695.1 Kitasatospora putterlickiae | reverse complement strand
GCGCCGTTCAGGACCCGGGACTCAGGGGACGACGACCGTCAGCGACGTGCCGGTCGCCGTGAAACCCATCTCCTCGTACAGCAGCCGGGCCGGGTTGCCCTCGGTCACCGCCAGCCCGATCGCGGTCCGGCCCGCGAGGGCGACGTCACCGACGACGCGGCGCAGCAGGTCGCGGCCGAGACCGGGGTAGCCGAGCGCCGGGTCCCGGAACACGCTCGCGATCCAGGGCAGCCCGTCCCAGTCGGTCAGGACGGCTCCGGCCACCACCCGGTCGGCGTCGTTCACGACCAGGGCGCTGGACGGCAGCGGCGGACCGACGATGTCCCCGGCGAGCAGTTCGGAGAGCCGCTGCACCAGGAGCGGCTCGCTCGCGCCTTCCTCCTGGCGGTGGTCGGGGTGGCCGGGGTGGAAGGCGGCCAGCGTCGCCGGGACGAGCGCGGCCGCCCCGCGGTCGCACGGAACGGCACGGAACCCCGTCCGCAACGGCGTCCGCGCCCAGGCCTCCCAGCCCCCGGCGGGCGGTCCCTCGGTGAGCTCGCGCCGCATGGAGTGGGCATGGCGCAGCACCGTGGCCCCCTGCCGCACCAGCTCCAGACCGAGCCCGACCGGCCCGGAGAGCACCCAGCCCGCCAGTTCCGCCCGCACGTACGCGACCTGGGCGGCCAGGTCGGCGCGCGGGTCGACCACCTCCAGCAGATCCGCCCAGGGGCGCCCCTCCCGCTCCCCGCGCAGGTACCGCACCAGGGCGACACCGTCGGCCCCGTAGCCGTACTGCCAGTCGGCTTCCTTCTCCGCCACGCCGTTCGTCCGATCCTCGCGCGTCGGCGCACCCCTCGGCGCGCCCGGTTCCCCGTCATGCTCGGTGAACGGCCCGTGCGGATCAACCGGTTTGGCCTGCCGGACCCTCGCGGACCCGCGCGGACCCGCACCGCCCCCCCGGCGGGCGCACGAGGCGGCGCTCAAAGCCTTCCCCCGGTTCACCACCACCATCGACGGACAGAACGTGCACTTCCCGCACGTCCGTTCGCCCGGGCCGGACGCCCTCCCGCTGATCCTCACCCACGGCCGGCCGAGCACCGTGCACGACTTCGCCGGCATCATCGGCCCGCTCACCGACCCCCGGGCGCACGGCGGCGACGCGGCCGACGCGTTCCACGTGGTCGCGCCCTCGCTGCCCGGCTTCGCCCACTCCGGTCCGACCACCGCCCCGGGCTGGGGCACCCGCCGGATCGCCACCGCCTGGGCCGAGTTGACGCACCGGCTCGGCTACCACCGGTACGGCGCGCAGGGCGGCGACTTCGGCGCGATCGTCTCACCCGAACTCGGCCGGGTGGCGCCCGAGCGGGTGGTCGGCGTCCACCTCAACGCGCCGCCGAACGCCTCGGCCCCGCTCGACGCCGCGGAGTCCGCGCTGCTCTCCGCCGACGAGCGGGCCCGGGCCGAGGCCAACGCCCGCTGGTGGCGGGCGCACTCCGGCTACGCGACCCAGATGTCGACCCGGCCACGGACGGTGGCCTGCGCGCTCAACGACTCGCCGGTCGGCCGGCTCGCCTGGACCCTCGAATGGTTCGTCGATCACGATCCGACGGCCACCCGCCAGACCCCGCCCTCGTGGGACGCCGTGCTGACCGACGTCACGGCCTTCCGGCTCACCGGCACCGCCGGCTCGGCCGCCCGCCTCTACCGGGAGATCCCGACCGGGGTGGCGCTGTTCCTCGGCGACCGGGCGATCCGCACCCTGGCCGAGCTCTCCGACACGGTGACCCGCTGGACGGTGTACGACGCCGGCGGCCACTTCGCCTCGCTCCAGGCGCCGCGGCCGCTGGTGGCGGACGTCCGGGCGTTCTTCCGTTCCCTGCGCTGAGCCCTCCTCGACCGGGGCTGCCACCGCCGGGACTGTCGGTGCCGGCGCCTACCGTTCCGGTATGAGCGTCCCCGAGGTCATCCCGATCGCGTACGAGCCCGGATACCGCACCGACACCATCGGCCGCTTCCGGGGCGGCCAGTTCTTCGCCTCCGTCACCTACGCCGTCCCGGAGGCGAAAGCGGAGCCGAAAGCGGAAGCGGAGGAAACGGACACGAGGGCCGGTGCCGACCGGGTCTGCTTCGCCGTGCTGCACCGGTTCGACGAGGCCGGGCGCCACCTCGACTCGCGGATCGAGACGGCTCCCGGCGGCTTCCCCGAGGCCGCCGTCGCCGCCGCCGAACGGCTGGGGGAGTGGCTGGACGCCCTGCCGGAGCGCGAGTTCGGGGACATCGCGGTCGCGCCCTTCACCGTGCACGCCGACGGCTGCCGCTTCGGCCTGGTCGTCGAACGGCACGGCGAGGACGGCACCGAGGACGACTGGGCCGAGCTCTACCCCGACGGCCTCGGCTTCCACGCCCCGTGGGACGGCGAGTACGACACCTGATCCCGCCGCCCCCGGCCGCCCCGCGGGTCCGGTCAGTCCGCGATCACCGCCGCCCGGACGCAGAGGACGTCCGGCAGGTGGGAGACCAGCAACGCCCAGTGCTCGCCCTCGTCGTGGCTCGCGTAGACGTCGCCGGTCCGGTTGCCGAAGTAGATGCCGGCCGGCTCCACGTCGTCGGTGCGCAGCGCGTCGCGCAGCACGATGCCGTAGTGGTCCTCGCCCGGCAGCCCCTCGGCCAGCGCCTGCCAGCTGTCCCCGGCGTCGTTGGTGCGGAAGATCCGGCAGCGCTGGCCGGGCGGGATGCGGTCGTCGGCGCCGCCGAGCGGGAACACGTAGGCGGTGTCGGCGCGGCGCGGGTGGGCGGCGATCGCGAAGCCGAAGTCGGCGGGCAGCCCGTCGGCGATCGAGCGCCAGCTCGCGCCGGCGTCGTCGCTGCGGTACACGCCGCCGTGGTTCTGCAGGTAGAGCCGGTCCGGGTTGACGGCGTCCCGGGCGATCTTGTGCACGCACTGGCCGAACTCGGGGTACTGGCTCTCCGCGGGGAAGAACTCGGCCCGCAGGCCGGTGTTGGACGGCTCCCAGCTGCCGCCGCCGTCCTTGCTGCGGTAGACGCCGCCGCTGGAGACGGCGATCAGCAGCCGCTGCGTGTCGCGCGGGTCGGTGAGGATGGTGTGCAGGCCCTGGCCGCCGTAGCCGGCGCCCCATTCGCCGCGCTGCGGGTGGTTCCAGAGCGCCTCGACCAGCGTGAAGCTCTCGCCGCCGTCCTCGGAGCGGAACAGCGCCGCGGGTTCGGTGCCCGCGTAGACCACGCCGGGGGCCTCGGGGCCGGCCGGCTGGAGCTGCCAGACCCGGGTGAGCGAGGCGCCGGTGTGCTCGGGGAAGCGGATCGCCGGGGTGGTCGGCTCGACCCAGCTGGCGCCGAGGTCGTCCGAGTGCCAGACCGACGGGCCCCAGTGGCTGCTGTCGGCACCCACCAGCAGCCGGACGCCGCCGTCGTGCCGGGGTCCGCCGTTGCCGCGGTCCCGGCGGTCGATCGCGACGGAGTAGACCGCGTTCATCCGGAAGTGCGGCCCGCTGAACTCCCAGCTCAGCCGGTCGCGGCTGCGTCCGAGGAAGAGGCCCTTCTCGGTCCCGACGGCCAACAGCACTTCGCTCATTGCCACACACCACCTGCTCGGCGAAAACGGCCCCGCCCGGACACCCCTCCCCGGGCCAGTGTCCCGCCGCCGGGCGCCCGCCACATCTCGCCGCGCCGGGTGCCGCCGGGCCGCCCGTCGGAAACCCGCGGGCGGCCCGCGGCCGTGAGCCCGGGCACAAGAGCCCGGGCACACGAGCCCGGGCACCGAGGGGCCGTCAGCCCCGGCAGCCCTCCAGCAGCCGCAGCCACACCTCACTGATCGTCGGGTAGGCGGGCACCGCGTGCCAGAGCCGGTCGATCGGCACCTCGCCGACCACCGCGACGGTCGCCGAGTGCAGCAGCTCGGAGACGCCGGGACCGACGAACGAGGCGCCGACCAGCACCTCCCGGTCCAGGTCGAAGACCACCCGGGCCCGGCCGGTGTAGTCGTCGCCGTAGAGCGAGGCACCGGCGACCGCGCCGAGGTCGTGGTCGATGGCCTTGACCCGCAGGCCGGCCCGTTCGGCGGCGTCCAGGGTCAGGCCGACGGCCGCCACCTCCGGGTGCGTGAAGACGACCTGCGGCGCGCCCGCGCTGTCGGCGGACGCGGCGTGCGCGCCCCAGCGCGCGGTGTCCAGCGAGCGCCCCTCGGCGCGCGCGACGATGGCCGCGCCGGTGATCCGCGCCTGGTACTTGCCCTGGTGGGTGAGCAGCGCCCGGTGGTTGACGTCCCCGGCCGCGTACAGCCAGTGGCCGTCGATCCCGAGCACGGTGCAGCTGTCGTCCACGTCGAGCCAGCCGCCGGGGTGCAGGCCGACCTGCTCCAGGCCGACGTCGGCGGTGCGCGGCGCGCGCCCGGTCGCGTACAGCACCTCGTCCACGGTCAGCCGCTCGCCGTCGCCCAGCACCAGGGTGACCTCGGGGGCGTCATCGCCGTCCGCCGCCCGCCGCTCCAGCGAGGCGACCTCGGTCCCGAACCGGACGTCCACCCCGGCCGCCCGCAGGCCGTCCGCGACCAGCTCACCGGCGAACGGCTCCATCCGGGGCAGCAGCGCGCCGCCGCGGACCAGCAGCACCACCTGGGAGCCGAGCGCCCGCCACGCGGTGGCCAGCTCCACGCCGACCACGCCGCCGCCGACCACCGCCAGCCGGCGGGGGACGGTGGGCGAGCCGGTCGCCTCCCGGTTGGTCCACGGGCGGGCGTCGGCCAGGCCGGGGACGCCCTGCGGCAGCACCGGCCGGCTGCCGGTGCAGATCGCCACCGCGTGCCGGGCCACCAGCAGCCGCTCGCCGCCGTCCTCCGCCTCGACCGTCACCTGCCGCTCGCCGGCCAGCCGGCCGTGGCCGCGGACCAGCTCGATGCCGGTGTCGCGGAGCCACCGCACCTGGCCGTCGTCCTGCCAGTGCGAGGTGAAGGAGTCGCGCCGGGCGAGCACCGCGGCCGGGTCCAGGGCGCCGCCGCCGACCGCCTCCCGGGAGCCCGCCACCGCGCGGGCGTCGGCCAGCGCGGCCACCGGGCGCAGTAGCGCCTTGCTCGGCATGCAGGCCCAGTACGAGCACTCGCCGCCGACCAGTTCGCTCTCCACGATCACGGTGCGCAGCCCGGCCGCGGCCGTCCGGTCGGCCACGTTCTCGCCGGTCGGGCCCGCGCCGACCACGATGACGTCGTACTCCTCGGGGGCGGTGGCCCCGGGGGTGGGCCGGGCGGTGGACTGGGGAGAGGTCATCCGTCTTCCTCCGTGCGCTCGCAGGTGTGCCGTGGTGCCGTGCCCATCCTGCGCCGCCCCGCCCGTCCGGCGCAGCCGAACACGCGGGCGAAGCGCCGGTCCGCGCGACCGTCCCGGCGCTCCGCCCCCGTGGTCCGGCTACTCGACGGCCGCCAGTTCGGCCAGCACCGCCGCCGTTTCGGCCGGCCGGGAGAACATCGGCCAGTGCCCCGTCGGCACCTCGCGCAGCTCCCACTCCGGCCCGCCGAGCGCGGCGAAGTACGGATGCCCGGCGGCGATCATCTCGCGGACCTGCGCCAGCGGGATCGAGCACGAGACCAGGCCCTTCGGCAGCTTCGCCGCCGCGCCGGTCAGCCGCACGGGCTCGGTGCAGGTGCGGCCGGGCTGGTCGGTCGCCCGCGCGCGGATCACGGCCAGGCCGGCCTCGTCGATCCCCGCCACGTCGGCGCCGCCCGAGGCCAGCACCTCCCAGGACGGCAGCGGCAGCCGCCAGCCGTCGACCAGCGAGGCCTCCAGCGCGGCGCGGTAGGCGGGGTCCCAGAGGTCGGCGATCGCGAGGCCGTCGGCCAGCGGGCCGGAGTCGACCCAGACCACCCGGCGGATCCGCTCCGGCACCCGGTCGGCCGCGCCGCTCACGGCGATGGTGCCGCCGCTGTGCGCGACCAGGACCACGTCCCGGAGGTCCTCGCGGACCAGCAGGTCGGTCAGGTCGTCGATGTGGGCCTGCGCGCCGGTCTCCGGCGAGGCCTCGCCGGCGCGTTCGGCCAGCCCGGGCAGGGTCACCGCGTGCACGGTGTGGCCCGCGGCGCGCAGTGGCTCGGCCACCGCGTCCCAGGCCCAGCCGCCGAGCCAGAAACCGGGTACGAGTACGAAGGTGCTCATGGTGGGGATGGTCCTCTCCTGGAGTTCTCGTGTCCTGGGGTGCGGGGCCGCGCGGCCGCCGTCGGGCACCGGGATCACCCGGCTGCCCGTCGTCGACTCCGACCCTAGAATCGAATCCGGACAGAACCCGTCCGGATTGATCCGCCTCTTGACCGAGCGGCGGCCGTCCGGGCGAACCGCAGCGGCCGGCCCGAGGAGCACAGGACCCGTGGAGCACCCGGTCAGCCGTACCCTCGCCCTCCTCGAACTCCTCCAGGCGCGCCCCGGTCTCACCGGCGCGGAACTCGCCGCCCGGCTGGAGGTCGACGTCCGCACCGTGCGCCGGTACGCCGCCCGGCTCGCCGATCTCGGCATCCCCGTCCGGGCCGAGCGGGGCCGGTACGGCGGCTAACCGCCGATGGC
>NZ_BAAAKJ010000044.1:32995-35697 GCF_039527695.1 Kitasatospora putterlickiae | reverse complement strand
GGCTTCCGGCTGCCGCCGCTGATGTTCACCGGGGACGAGGCCGCCTCGGTGGTGCTCGGGCTGCTGGCCGGGCGGCGGTCCGGGATGTCGGTGGGGGAGCAGGCCGGAGAGTCGGCGCTCGCCAAGATCCAGCGGGTGCTGCCGCCGCCGCTGCGCGAGCGGGTCGCCGCCGTCGAGCAGACCCTCGGACTGACCGCCGCGCCCGCCGCCGGCCCCGTCCCGGCCGCGTCCGCGCTGTTCACGCTCGCCGAGGCGGCCCGCCGCCGGCGCCGCGTCCGGCTCGACTACCGGGACCGCACCGGCGCGCCCAGCGAGCGCGCGTTCGACCCGTACGGGCTGGTCTTCCACTCCGGCCGCTGGTACACGACGGGGCTGGACCACCTCAGCGGCGAGCAGCGGACCTTCCGGCTGGACCGGATCCGCTCGGTCGAGCCGCGCGAGGAGGGGTTCGAACCGCCCGCCGACGTCGACCCGGTGCAACGGGTGCTGGAGTCGCTCGCCGCGGTGCCGTGGACGCACGAGGTGGAGGTGGTCCTCACCACCACGCTCGCCGAGGCCCGGCGCCGCATCCCGCCCACCGCGGGAACGCTCACCGCGACCGAGGACGGGCGCGTGCTGTTCCGCGCGCGGGCCGAACGGCTCGACGGCATGGCGGTGATGCTGGCCGGTCTCGGTTGGCCCTTCGCCGTCCGCCGTCCCGCCGCCCTGCGGGACGAACTGCGCGCGCTCGCCGCCCGCCTCACCGCCTGGAGCGAGGACTGACGCAGGGTCCGCCGAACGTACGGCCGACGCACGGCGGCGAGCCCCGGGGCGCGGGTGCGACCCAGGGGCTCGCCGTGACGAACGGGACGGCCGTGCGAACGGCCGGGCCTCAGGCCTTCGGCCCGCCGTCCTGCTCCGCCGCCACCTTCCGCTTCACCTCGGCCATGTCCAGTCCTCGGGCCTGGCCGATCAGGTCCTCGAACACCGGCTCGGGCAGCGCTCCGGCCTGCGAGAAGACCAGCACCCCCTCACGGATGATCGCCAGCGTGGGGATCGACTGGATTCCGAAGGCCGAGGCCAGTTCCTGCTGCGCCTCGGTGTCCACCTTGGCGAAGACCAGGTCCGGGTGGCGCTCCGCCGCCTTCTCGAAGACCGGTGCGAACTGGCGGCACGGGCCGCACCACTCCGCCCAGAAGTCGATGAAGACGAAATCCTTGCCGTCCGCGCCGGGGACGATCTCGTCGAAGTTCTCCTTGGTCAGCTCGACCGTGCTGCTCATGTCGCGATTCCTGCCCTTCCGGTGATGGCGGTCAAGGCCATGTGCCCCCGACAACGGCTGCTGTCCGCGCGCTATTCCGCGGACCCTACCGCGCCGCCCGCGGTGCGGACGGCGCCTCCGGTCCGCGCCGGGGGGTGCCCGGCAGGCCCCCGCGCCGGTGGCCGGAGTGAGGGGAGGCGACCACCCCCGACCCGCCTGCTCTGGTGTTCACCGGGGGTGCGGCGCACCCTGGAGGAGTAGCCGGACGAGACCGGGCGAGAAGCGACCGCCGGAGGTGATCCGCCATGCAGACTCTTGTCGGTTGGCACATCGAGATGGAATTCCAGGAGGCGGGAGCGCACACGAGCGCCGTCGCGATGCTGCGGCTGGGGGACGGCACGGAACTGCGCGCGCGCGGCGACACCAGCCGTCACCCCTCCGACCCGGAACAGCTGAGGGTCGGCGAGGAGATCGCGGCCGCGCGGGCGCTCAACGACCTCGCCTCGCAACTGCTCACCAAGGCCCACGGTGAGATCCAGGAGGTCAGCCCGGTCCCGACCCACCCGCTGTCGTGACGCCTTCGGACGGTGCCGCCGGCCCGGCCGCCCACCGGTCCCGCATCCCGCTGATCTGCCCGCGCTGCGGCCGGGAGCAGCGGGTGGTGCCGGGCGGTCCGGGCCGCGCGGTCAAGGTCGTGCACGCCGGCACCGGCCGGGAGGCCTGCGAGCCGGGGGACCTCGCCCGCGCGCCGGACGACGGCGGGCCGGACGACGGCACGGTCTGACCCGCCCGGGCCGGCGGGATCGGCGGGATCGGTCGTGATCGGCCGGATCAGTTCGGGCAGTACGTGGTCGGCACCTGCCACTCCGGCCCGATCAGCCGCTGCTCCAGCTCGTTGAGCGTGATCCGGATGCCGACGGTCCCGGCCAGCCCGAGCCGCATCCGGCTGCGGGCCAGGGCCAGGAACGCGGCGAGCCCGTACTTGTTGATCAACGACGTGCGGTAGCGGGCGGTGGCGTCCGCGTCGCAGACGGCGGCGCGGGCCGGGAGCGGACGCCCCGTCGGGCGGCCGTGCGCGTCGCACGGGCCGACCAGGACCTTGGGGTGGCGGCGGATCCGCTCGGCCTCCCCGGAGTGGGCGGGCGTCCAGATGCCGAGTGCCGTGCCGTCGGCGACCACCCAGCTCTGTGAGCGGACCTGCCGGCCGTCCTCGCCGAAGGTGGTGAGCAGGAGGTATCTGCTGTCGGCCAACTGGTCGGTACGGTCGTGCACGGTGTCCTCCCTCTCCGGTCCGGCGGGTGGGTGGTGCGCGGCGGCCCGGGGGAACCCCGGGTGGGCCACTCCATTGTCGTCCACGGGGGCCGCCGGTTCGAGGGGTCGCGGCCGTCCGGCACCTCCACGGGCGACGGGCTCAGGCGGGTGGCGCAAACGGCGAACGGCCCGTCCGGTGTCGTGATGACAC
>NZ_BAAAKJ010000044.1:28999-32917 GCF_039527695.1 Kitasatospora putterlickiae | reverse complement strand
CGGCCGCCGAGCCGCCGGGGCGGCCGGCGTTGATCAGGACGAACGCGATCGCGGCCGCCAGCACCAGGATGCCGAAGGACCACCAGATCGCGGTCGAGAAGCCCTCGACCATGCCCTGGAACTGCACCGTCCGCGCGGCGGCCGGGGTGGTCGCGGTGGCCGCGTGGGCCGCCAGCCAGGTGGCGGTGGCGCTGGCCGCGATGGTGTTCAGCAGCGCGGTGCCGATGGCGCCGCCGACCTGCTGCGAGGTGTTGACCATGGCGGACGCCACGCCCGCGTCGCGCGGCTGGACGCCGTGCGTGGCCAGGCTCATGGCCGGCATGAACGCGGTGCCCATGCCGAGGCCCATCAGGATCAGACCGGGCAGGATCAGCGCCGGGTAGGACGTGTCCAGGTCGATCTGGGTCAGGATGAGCATGCCGATCGAGGCGACCAGGAAGCCGGGCGCCATCAGGTACCGCGCCGGGACGCGGGTCATCAGCCGGGCGCCGATCTGGGTCGAGCCGGTGATCATGCCCGCCACCATGGGCAGGAAGGCCACGCCGGTCAGGACCGGGCTGTAGTCGAGCACGATCTGCAGGTAGTAGGTCAGGAACAGGAAGAGACCGAACATGCCGATCACGGCCAGGCCCAGCGACAGGTAGACCCCGCCGCGGTTGCGGTCCAGTACGACCCGCAGCGGCAGCAGCGGCGCCTTGACCTTCAGCTCGACCAGGACGAACGCGGCCAGCAGCACGGCGGCGGCGACGAACAGGCCGATCGTCACGCCGGAGCTCCAGCCGTCCGACTCGGCCCGGGTGAAGCCGTAGACCAGGGCGACCAGACCGGTGGTGACCAGCAGCACGCCGGGGATGTCGAGGCGGTCGCGGTTGCGGCCGACGGCGGGCTCGCGGATCACCATGACGGCGCCGACGGCGGCGATCACGGCGAACGGGATGTTGACGAAGAAGGTCCAGCGCCAGTTCATGTACTCGGTGAGCACACCGCCGAGGATCAGACCGATCGCGCCGCCACCGCCGGCGATCGCGCCGTAGATGCCGAACGCCTTGGCGCGCTCCTTGGCCTCGGTGAACATCACGGCCAGCAGCGAGAGCGCGGCCGGGGCCAGCAGGGCGCCGAAGACGCCCTGGAGGGCGCGGGCGCCGAGCAGCATCGCGGTGTTGGCGGCGGCGCCGCCCAGCGCGGAGGCCAGCGCGAAGCCGGTCAGGCCGACCACGAACGCCCGCTTGCGCCCCCACAGGTCGGCCACCCGGCCGCCGAAGAGCAGCAGGCCGCCGAAGGCCAGCGCGTACGCGGTGATCACCCACTGGCGGTTGCCGTCGGTGATGCCGAGGTCCTTCTGGGCGGACGGCAGCGCGATGTTCACGATGGTGGCGTCGAGGACGACCATCAGCTGCGCGAGGCCGATGAATATCAGGGCCTTCCAGCGCCTCGGGTCGGGCTGGAGGGCGGACGGGGCGGTTTGTGGCATGGGGGTACTCACTTCGGGGTGCCGGGGCGTGCGAATGGTCTGGAAGGTGCGGAGGGAACGCGGGCGGCGGCGGGCGCGCACGGGCGCCGCACCGCGTCGGCGCGGTGAAGGGGCTCTGGTGTCAGGTCACGCCGGTCGGCCGGCGCGGTGGTTCAGCGCGGTGGTTCAGTGGTCGCCGTGGAAGTCCTCGAAGGTCGCGGCCCGGCCGGGCAGGACGCCGGGGGCGGGTGCCCGCATGCCGTCCAGGAACAGTTGCAGGTGCCGGTGGACGAAGTCGCCCAGGACGCGGCACGAGGTGCCCGGAAGCGGGCGGGTGAGCTGGCTCATCGCGATGAACAGGTCGCCGTGGTCGACGTCCGGACGGGCCTCGCCCGCCGCCTTCGCCCGCTCCAGCAGGTCACCGGCGACGGCCAGCAGGCGCTCGCGCGCCTCGACCAGGTCCGGGTCGTTCCTGTCGACCCGGTTGGTGAGCAGTGGGCAGAGCGCGCCGACCTTCTCGTCGACGGTCTCGTGGGCGAACCGCTCCAGGGCGTCGAACGCGCCGGGGACCTCGGCGGCCGCCCGCTCGGCGATCGCCACGATGCGGTGCTGCACGAGCAGCGCCACCTCGCGGATCAGCGCCGTCCTGGTGGGGAAGTTCCGGTAGAGCGTAGCGTTTCCGACGCCCGCCCGCTTCGCGATCTCGTCCAGCGGCGCGTCCGCGCCGTGCTCGACGAACGCGTCCCGGGCCGCCAGGACGATCCGTTCGCGGTTGCGGCTCGCGTCCGCGCGCAGTCTGGGCGCGCGGGCCGGGCCCGCGGCGCGGGTCGAACGGGGGGCGACGGTGGTCACGGGGGCACTCCTCCCGGGGGTACGGGTTCCGGGGAGTCGCTCCCCGCTTAGTCCTACGGAAGGCTAAACGGGGAATCCGTCCCCGGAAATTTCACACCCGGACGTGACCTGCGTCACATCGCCCCGACATTCCCGCCGAGCGCGGCCGCCACCGGCCGGTGCAGCGGGATCTCGAAGTGGACGGTGGACACCCCCGGCCCGTGCTCGCCGGTCGGGCGGGCGTCGTAGACCTCCTCCGCGAGGCTGCGCCAGAACGCCTCGGCGCCCGGGATCGCGGTGTTGGTGTGCAGGTAGAGCCGTCGGTAGCCGCCCTCCCCGGCGGCGAACGCGCGGGCCCGGTGGACGAGCTCCCGCGCCAGCCCCTGCCGCCGGTGCTCGGCGCGGACGTAGACCCGGACCAGCTGCGCGGTGGTGCCGGACGGGTAGCGCCGGGCGAGTTCGCGCGGGTGCGGCGGATGGGCGGGGCCGGTGGAGTGCAGCGCGGTGGTGGCCACCACCTCCTCGCCGTGCACGGCAACCAGCAGGGCGTGCCGGGGGTGGTCCAGGTAGTACCCCTGGAGGTCGACGACGTCGGCGTGCCAGTCGGGCACGTAGCCGTAGCCGAACTCGCGGTAGAAGGTGTCCAGGATCAGCCGGCGCGCACCGGTCACGTCCTGGGGGAGCGCGTGGCGCACAGTGTAAGGGAGTTGACGGTCCATCAGGATTCTCCGACGGGGTTGGGCGCGGCGGGTGAGGGGCAAGAGTACATGAAAACCACTTTCATCTGACGCATCGACGGATTCACGGTCCGGCGCGTTGAAAATGAAAACGAATCCCGTTACGGTCCTGCCTGTCGGTCGGGACCGCCGAGTCCACCGGGTCCGCCGAGTCCGTCGAAAGGGAGAGTCGTGGCACATCTGCTGGTGATCGAGAGCTGGGTCGGCTCCATGAGCAGGCTGCTGCCACGGGCGCTGGGGGAGGGCGGTCACCGCTTCACCTTCCTCACCCGCGACCTGCACCACTACCTGCGCGCCGCCGACCCCGCCGACGGCCCGCACCCGCTGCTCGCCGCCGAGAACGTCCTCACCGCCGACACCAACGACCCGGACGCGCTGCTCCCGTACGCCGAACGGCTGCACGCGCTGCTCGGCTTCGACGGCGTGCTCTCCTCCTGCGACTACTACCTGCCGCAGGTCGCCCGGACGGCCCGCCGGCTCGGCCTGCCCGGACCGGCGCCCGAGGCCGTCGCCGCCGCCTGCCGCAAGGACCTCACCCGCCGCCGGCTCGCCGGGGCCGGCGTCCCCGGCCCCGCGTACGCGCTCTGCGCCGACGCCGGGCAGGCCCGCGCCGGGGCCCGGGCGATCGGCTACCCGCTGGTCGTCAAGCCGGTCGACCTGTGCGCCGGGATGTTCGTCCGCGCGGTCCGCGACGAGGCCGAACTCCTCGCCGCGGTCCGGGCCCTGGAGGCCTTCCCGGTCAACGCGCGGGGCCAGCGCCGGGAGCCCGCGGTGCTGCTGGAGGAGCTGCTCACCGGACCGGAGGTCAGCGTCGAGACGGTCTCCGCCGACGGCGTCGCGCACGTCGTCGGGATCACCGACAAGAGCGTCGGCGGCGCGCCCGCCTTCGTCGAGACCGGC
>NZ_BAAAKJ010000044.1:26590-28929 GCF_039527695.1 Kitasatospora putterlickiae | reverse complement strand
GTCGGCAGCCAGACGCTCATGAGACCGCTCCCGGGGCCGCTTCCGGGGCCGAGGCCGGGGCCGCCGCCCGCACCGCGGTCGCCGCGCTGGCCGCGCTCGGCCTCGACCAGGTCGTCGCGCACACCGAGATCAAGCTCACCCCCGCCGGGCCCCGGGTGGTGGAGGTCAACCCGCGCCCGGCCGGGAACCGGATCACCGAGCTGGTCCGGCGGGTCACCGGGGTCGACCTGGCCGCCGCCGCCGTCGACCTCGCCCTCGGCCGCCGGCCCGACCTGACCGCCCGCCCGACCGGGGTCACCAGCGCCGCCATCGCCTTCCTGGTGCCCGAGGGCGGCCAGGCCGGCCTGCTGGACGGCTTCGACGGCGAGGACGCGGTGCGGCGCGACCCGGCGGTGGTCGAGCTCACCCTCGCCGGGTCCGGCCGCGAGGTGCGGGCCGCGACCAGCAACAACGAGTACCTCGGGCACGTCATGACCGCCGACACCGGAGGGCCCGGGGCGCGCCGCACGGCCGAGCGGCTGCTCGCCGGGCTCACCCCCCGCCTCGCGCCCGCCGCCCGCCCCGCCGAGCCCGCGGCGGTGTCCTCATGAGCGCCGCGACCGTCCTGACCGCCGCCCCCGCCCGCACCCTCGCCACCACCACGAGCTTCGGGGCCGACGACCACCCCGTGCTCGACCTGATCACCGGGCGGGCCCGTACGGGGGCGTACGGGCCCGACCCGGCCTCGCTGCGGATCGCGCTGGCCTTCGGCACCACCCAGGCCGTCCGGCACAGCGGCCGCGCCCGCGGCTACCGCAACGAGGTGCTCAGCCTCCGGCTCGGCGCCGCCGTCGGCTCCTGCGCCGTCGAGCCCGGCGACCTGCCCGCCGACACGGTCACCGACTGCGTCGGCGCCACCGTCGGCGACCTGCTCGACCATCCGCACACCGCCGTCCGGGTCGCCGCGCTGGACGCCTACCTCGGCCACTGCCTGCCGCACGCGCCGGCGTACGGAGCCCGGCGGTTCGGCCTCCCGGCCGGCTCCTCGCTGGTGAAGTCGCGGGTCCGCGCCGCCGCCGTGGTGGGGCTGCTGCCGCTCGCCGCCGTCCGCCGGGTGCTGGTCGTCGGTGTCGTCAACTCCCTCCTGGAGCAGCTCCGTTCGCACGAGGTCGGCTACCTCCCCTGCGACCTCAAGGGCGGCACCACCGAATGGGACGAGCCGGTGCACACCGACGCCCTCGCCCACCTCGACGACTGCGACGCCATCCTCGCCTCCGGCATGACCCTCGGCAACGGCACCCTCGACCCGCTGCTCGCCCACGCCCGCGCCACCGGCAAGCCCCTGGTGCTGTTCGCGCAGACCGGCAGCGCCGTCCTGCCCCGCCTGCTCGGCGACGGCGTCACCGCGGTCAGCGCCGAGCCCTACCCCTTCTTCTGGCTCGACGGCGGCCCGAGCCTGCTCCACCTGTACGGGGGTGCGGCGCGGTGACCGCCCTGCTCGACTCCGGTGCCGCGCTGGGCCGTCCGGTGCTGGGCAACCCCGCCCTGCTGCCGCTGCTCGGCGGCACCCCGCTGGCCCGGATCACCACCCCGCTGCCGCACCCGCACCCCGGCTTCTGGGCCAAACTGGAAGGGCTCAGCGCCGGCGGCATGAAGGCGCGTTCGGCCGTCGCCATGCTCCGCGGCGCCCACGCGCGCGGCGAACTGCGGCCCGGCGCCACGGTGGTGGAGTCCACCTCGGGCACCATGGGCGTCGGCCTGGCCTTCGCCGGGCAGGCCCTCGGCCACCCCGTCGTGCTGGTCGGCGACAGCGAACTCGAACCGTCCATGCGGCAGTTGCTGCGCGCCTACGGTGCCCGGCTGGAACTGGTCGAACAGCCCGCCCGGCACGGCGGCTGGCAGGCCGCCCGGATCGACCGGCTGCGCGCCGTCCTCGACCGGCTGCCCGACGCCTACTGGCCCGACCAGTACAACAACCCCGACAACGCGGCCGGTTACCGGTCGATGGCCCAGGAGATCACCACCGAACTCGACCACCTGGACGTGCTGGTCTGCAGCGTCGGCACCGGCGGCCACAGCGCCGGGCTCGCCGAGGCGCTGCGCCGCCGCTGGCCCCGGCTGCGGATCATCGGCGTCGACTCGGTCGGCTCCACCATCTTCGGCCAGCCCGCCCGGCCCCGGCTGATGCGCGGCCTCGGCAGCTCCATCCACCCGCGCAACGTCGCCCACCAGGCCTTCGACGAGGTGCACTGGGTCGGCCCGGCCGAGGCGGTCGACGCCTGCCGGCGCCTGGCCCGGGGCGCCTTCGTCAGCGGCGGCTGGTCCACCGGCGCGGTCGCCCTGGTCGCCGCCTGGGCGGC
>NZ_BAAAKJ010000044.1:25267-26569 GCF_039527695.1 Kitasatospora putterlickiae | reverse complement strand
CGCCGCCGTCGCCACCGTCTTCCCCGACGGCCCGCACCGCTACCTCGGCACCGTGTACGACGACGCGTTCTGCCGCCGGCACGGCCTGGACGCCGCGCGGGCCGCCCCGCGTCCGGTCGAGATCCCGCACCCCGCCGCCGCCGAGGTCACCGGCTGGGCCCGCTGCCGCACCGACCGGACCGTGCCCGCCGCCGTCCCGGCGGGCACCGCCGGACCCACCCCGTGACCGCCCCCGCCCGCACCGAGGAGGACCGATGAGGCTCGACGTCCGCACCGTCCGGCTCCGGCTGGCCGAGCCGCTGCGCATCTCCCGCTCGGTGACCACCGAACGGGACGCCGTCCAACTCGCGCTCGGCCACGGCGGATTGACCGGCCACGGCGAGGCGGTCAGCAGCGTCTACCTGGACCTTCCCACCGACCGGATCCGGCGCGGACTCGACGCGCTGCGCCCCGCGCTGGAGCACGGCCCTGACCCGGAACAGGCGCTCGCCGACCTCCGCGACGGCACGGCCCCGTACGCGGCGCTGCCGGCCGGGGTGCTGGCCGCCGTCGAGGCCGCCCTGCTCGACCTGGTCGGCAAACGGGCCGGCGAGCCCGTGCACCGGCTGCTCGGCCGCACCGAACCGGTCGCCGCCGCCACCGCCCGCACCATCGGCATCGAACCGCCCGCCCGGGCCGCCGTCCAGGCCGCCCGGCTCGCCGACGCCGGGTTCACCGTGCTCAAGGTCAAGGCCGGAGCCGCCGACCCCGGCCTCGACCTGGCCCGGGTCCAGGCCGTCCGCGAGGCCGCCCCCGAGGCCCGGCTGCTGCTCGACCCCAACGGCGCCTGGACCCCCGAGCAGGCCCTCCGACTGCTGCCCGCCTTCGCCGCCACCGGCGTCGAGGCCGTCGAACAGCCCATCCCCCCGGGCCGCCCCGACGCGCTCGCCGCCGTCGCCGAACGCTCGCCCGTCCCGGTGATCGCCGACGAGGACGCCGTCGGGTACGAGGACGCCTGCCGGCTCGCCGGACGGGTGCACGGCGTCAACCTCAAACTCGCCAAGTGCGGCGGCGTCCACCAGGTGCTGCGGATCGCCGGGGCCCTGCGCGGCAGCGGCACCGAGCTGATGCTCGGCTGCCTGGCGGCCAGCTCGCTCGGCATCGCGCCCGCCGTGCACCTGGCCGACCGGGCCCGCTGGCTCGACCTCGACGGCCACCTGCTGCTCGCCCACGACCCCTGGCAGGGCATCGGCGGCGCCGACGGCACCGTCCGCACTCCGGACCGGGCCGGCCTCGGCGTGCTCCCGGCGCCCGCCGCCGCCC
>NZ_BAAAKJ010000044.1:24522-25239 GCF_039527695.1 Kitasatospora putterlickiae | reverse complement strand
CGCTCCCCGGGCCGGGCGCCGAGCCGCTCGCGAGCCCCCGCCCGGCGGCCGGCCGGTGAGGTTGTCGCGCGCCGTACGGTCCTTCCCGCTGCCCGTACGGCTCCTGCTGGTCAACCAGTTCGGCGTCAACACCGGCTTCTACCTGCTCGTCCCGTACCTGGCCGGCCACCTCGGCCACGACCTCGGGCTGTCCGCGCTCGCCGTCGGCACCGTGCTCGGCCTGCGCAACCTCAGCCAGCAGGGCCTGTTCATCCTCGGCGGCTCGGCCGCCGACCGGCTCGGCGCACGCCGCGTCATCATCGCCGGGTGCGCGCTGCGCAGCGCCGGCTTCGGGCTGTTCGCGCTCGGCGACACCCTCGGCGTCCTGCTCGCCGCCTCCGCGCTCAGCGGGCTGGCCGGCGCCCTGTTCAACCCGGCCGTGCGCACCTACATCGCGCGGGAGGCCGCCGACCGCAAGGCCGAGGCGTTCGCGCTGTTCTCGACGTTCGCCGCCACCGGCGCGCTGGCCGGACCGCTGCTCGGCGCCGTCCTGCTGCTGGTCGACTTCCGGGCCGCCGCGCTCACCGCCGCCGGCGTCTTCGCCGCCCTCACCGTCGCCCAGGCCTGCGCGCTGCCCGAACGCGCCGCCCCGCCGGCCCCGGAGGGAACGGCGGGGGCGTTCGGACAACAACGACTACCGGTCCGCGGATTCCTGCTCGGCGCCCTCGGTGTCCGGCC
>NZ_BAAAKJ010000044.1:0-24512 GCF_039527695.1 Kitasatospora putterlickiae | reverse complement strand
GCTGCCGGAGGCCGCCCGCCGGGCCACCGGCTGGGCGGGCGCCGTCAGCCTGGTCTTCCTGACCAGCACCCTCGCCAACCTGACCCTGCAACTGCGCGTCACCACCCGGCTGCAGCGGCACGGCCCGCCCTCCCGGTGGATCCCGGCCGGCCTCGCGCTCGCCGCCACCGGCTTCCTGCTGCCGCTCGCCGCACCCGGCCTGCCCGGTGTGCTGGGCGGCGTCCTGCTGCTCCAACTCGGCCTGATGACCGCGCAGCCCTTCGTCCTCGCGCTGATCCCCGCGTTCGGGCGGGCCGACCTCACCGGCACCTACTACGGCCTCTACTACGTCGTCTCCGGCTTCGCCGCCGCGCTCGGCAACACTCTGATCGGCCGGGCCATGGACAGCGCCGCCACCGCGCCCTGGCTGCTCTGCGCCCTTCTCGGCCTGGCCTCCGCCACCGCCACCGCCCGGCTGCACCGCGCCGGACGGCTCCCCGTCCCCGCCCGCCCCCTCCCCAGCGAGGCCCGATGAACCACCGCCGCCCGGCCCCCGCCCCGGCCGCCGACACCCACCGCAACCTGCTCACCGACCACCCGGAACTCTACGAACTCCGCTTCCCCGACCCCGGGTTCACCGCCGCCCGGTGGGCCGAGGCGATGCTCCGCGAGCACGGCGCCGGACCCGACGTCCTCGACCTCGGCTGCGGCACCGGCCGCGACGCCGGCTGGCTGCACCGCACGGCCGGACGCACCGTGACCGGCCTGGACAGCTCGCCCGCGATGATCGCCCACGCCCGGACCCGGCACCCCGGACCGGCCTACCACCTCGGCGACATGCGGGACTTCACCCTCCCAGGCCGGTTCGACGCGGTGCTCTGCCTGGACAGCGCGCTGCTCTACTGCCACACCAACGCCGACCTCGACGCCCTGTTCGGCCGGCTCCGCCACCACCTGCGCCCCGGCGGCCTGCTGGTCGCCGAGATGCGCAACGGCGCCTTCTTCCTCGGCCGCACCGAACTCCTCGACGCCCCGCGGTTCGACCGCGTCACCCACGACGGCGTCACCCACACCTCACGCACCGTGCTGCGGATCGACCACGCCGCCCAACTCCTGCGCCGCACCCGCACCTGGGCCGGCGACGACGGCGCCCCGCCAGTGGAGCAGCACTCCGCCTGGCGGCTGCTCTTCCCCCAGGAGCTGCGCCACCTGCTCGCCGTCCACGGCTTCACCGTGCTCGCCCTCCACGACCGCCCCGGACCGCGCACCGAGCCGCCCTGGACGGACGGCGACCGCCCCGCCGACACCGCCGACGGCGACCGCCTCCACCTGGTCGCCCGCCGGGATGTCGGTCCCCTCGGCTAGCGTCGGCGTCATGACCACCACGAGCGCCGCCGTTCCCGCCCCCGAGGAGATCGCCGCGCTCCTCGCCGTCCTGGACGCCGGGGCGCCGGCGCGCGGCGTCGACGAGCCGGTCGTCCGGCGGGCGTTCGAGGCCGAGCGCCCGGGTCCGCTGCCCGACCACTGGTGGCTGGCCGTCCCGGGCGGGACGTACGAGGAGGCGTTCGCCGCGCTGGGTCTGCACGACCGGATCCCGGTGACCGTCCGGTACGGGCTGGCCGCGCAGACGGACGACGAGAAGTTCACGCCCGGGCCGGTGCACCGGGTGTTCGTCACGCCCGAGTACGCGGGATGGCGGCTGATCTACGCGGAGTCCCCGCTGCGGGAGACGACGTGGTGGCCGCACGAGGTGATCGAGCGCCTCAGCGCCGTCTGCGGCCGCGCCCAGGTGTTCTTCCAGGACCCGTTCGCCGACTCCGTCATCTGGGCCGCCGCCGAGGACGGCGTCCTGGTGCGCGGCTACTGGCGGTACGGCGAGCCGGAGTGGACGGGGGAGCCGTTGCCCTGGGAGCCGCTGCCCTCCGCCGAGGACGCCGACGAGAACGGCCTCGAACTCAACGCCTCCCTGGTCGAATCCATCGGAGCGGCCGCCGCGGGCCTCTCCGTGGACCCCGCCGCGATCACCGTCGACACCCCGGTCCGCGGCCACGGCTGGCTGGCCCTGACCGCGTCGGGCGCCGGCCACGACGGCTTCGGGGACGCGCCGGTGCTCTGAGCCCTCCGGGGGCGTGCGGCCTCCCGTGCGAGCCCCTCACCGGGGCCTCACCACGCCTTCACCCCACCTCGCGTGCTGATCCCCCGTGAACCGTCGGACACGGCCTAGGCTGAGCACGCCCGGGCGGCCGGACGGCCGTGGGAGTCGGGAGTGGCCCGGCGGCCGGGGTCTCGGAGGTGGTCGCGATGGTCAGCGGTGGGACAACGGCCGAGGTGTGCTGCGTGGCGGCCGTCCCGTGCTGGGTGAGCCTGATGGCGCGCGACCTCGACGCGGCCAAGGCCTTCTACGGGCCTTTGCTGGGCTGGGAGTTCGAGCCCGGACCGGACCGCTTCGGCCCCTATGTGCACGCCGTCACCGGAGGGGAGGCGGTGGCCGGACTGGGCGTCGCGAGCGGCGGCTGGGACATGCCCGTCGCCTGGACCAGCTACTTCGGCACCGAGAGCGCGGACGCCGCCGCCGACGCGGTCCGTGAGCGCGGTGCGACGCTCGCGGTGGGCCCGCTCTCCTTCGACGCCGGCCGGGTGGCGTTCGCCGCGGACCCGGCGGGCGCGGTGTTCGGCATCTGGGAGGGTCCGCTGGGCCGCGCCCGGCGGCTGGACCTCATGGGCGCGCCGGTCTGGATCGAGCTGCGCACCCCGGACCCGTTCGCGGCCGCGCTCTTCTACGGCGAGGTGTTCCGCTGGGACGGCCGGGTGCCGGAGCGGTTCGAGGTCCGCTGGGAGCACGACCGGGTGGTGCTGCGGGCCGAGGGGCACAGTGTCGCCGCGCTCGCCAGGGAGCAGGCGGGCGGCCCGGCGGGGATGCCGCCGCACTGGGAGGTGTCGTTCGCGGTGCCGGACACCGACGCGGCGGTGGCCAAGGCGGGGGAGCTCGGCGGCAACGCGCTCGGGCCGGCGTTCGACTCGCCGTACGGGCGGGTGGCCCGGCTCCAGGACCCGGAGGGCGGCCGGTTCGCGGTGATCAGCGCCAAGCGCTGACCGGAGCCCCGCGAGTCGTGACGGCTACGGACCGGCCTCGGCGATCTCCGCCCGGTCGGCCCGCAGCCGTTCGGCGAGCGCGTTCCGGGCGGCGGCGGGGAGGGCCTTGCGGGCGGCGGCGAACAGCCGCTCCTCCTCGGCCGCCAGGTGGCGGCGCAGCAGCTCCGCCAGTCCGCGCAGCAGGGTGTCCAGCGCGGGGTCGCCGGCCGGCAGGGCCTGCAGGTCCGCGAGGTACTGGCCGATCGCGAGGTGGTCGTGGATGCACCGGAACACGATCGCGCCGCCGTCCGGCACGTCGTGCTGGACGACCGGGAAGAGGTGCTCCTCCTCGGCCGCGCAGTGGCTGAACAGCAGGTCGGTGAGGCGCCCGATCAGCCGGTCCCGCTCCGCCGGGTCCCCCTGGCCGGCCTCGATCCGGGTGAGCAGGTCCTCCACCGCGCGGTGTTCCGCGGTGAACTCGCCGAGGATGTCCGGCCTGCGGCCCATGGCGTACCCGCCTCTCCCGCTCTCCCGCTCTCCCCGTCCGCCGGGGTTCCGCCCCCCGACACCTCCAGTATCCGGCGCCGCGCCCCTTGCCCGGGCGGAGCGGGGATCGCCGCAGGTCAGAGGCAGGTCAGAGGCAGGTCGGCGACGGGGGAGGAGCGGTTCAGGGACGGTTCAGGGGCGGTCCCGGCGTCCGGTGAGGGCGAGCATCCGGGTCTGCGGGCCGGCGTCGTCCGCCACCGGCAGCGGCGGGTCGAACAGTCCGCTGCCGGAGAGGTCCCCGTAGCCGGTGTACTCGGCGAGCGCGAAGTCCACCAGGTCCTCCGGCAGCCGGGTGAGCCGGCCGGTGCCCTCGGCGAGGTCCCAGGTGTGCACGACGGCGTCGGCGGTCAGCTGGTCCAGGTAGTACTGGCCGGAGACGTCGCCGAAGGAGAGGTGCACGGTGAGCGCGGTGGCGCCGGGGACGGCGAAGGCCTCGCGGGCGGCGTCCGCGGCGGCGGTCCAGGCGCCGACCGGGTCGTCACCGAGGACGTCGCCGTCGAAGCGGGCGCCGACCTCGCTGAGGGTGGCGCCCATCAGCAGCTCGGGCACCCAGAGTTGCTCGCCGGTGAGGTGGTTGACCAGCTCGCGGACGGACCAGTCGGCGCAGGGGGTGGGCGCGTCCCACTGGTCGGGGGTGACCAGCCGCACCCGTTCGGTGAAGGCGGCGAGGGCCTCGGCGTACGGGGTGTCCTGGTCCGGTGCCCGGCGGTGTTCCTTGCGATGTGCCATGTCCTGAGCCTGCCCCGCCTCGTGCCGTCGTACGCCGGTCCACATCACCGCTGACCCGGTCACGCCAAAATCTCCCGTCGCAACAGTTGTTCAAATTCAAACTTGCCGGTACGGTCAAACCACCCCTGGTTCGAATTTGAACAAATCCGACCAGTTTTGACGAACCCCCCCTTTTCTGATGGAGACGCGCATGCCGAGCACCAGCCCGAGCACGACCGCCGCCACCACCTCTCTCGCCGCGGCCGGGAGCACCCCCGGCTCCGCGATCGCCTCCCCGCACGCCTATGACGCGGGCCTCCTGCTGCTGCGCGTGGCCTTCGGTCTGACCATGGCCGCCCACGGCAGCCAGAAGCTCTTCGGCTGGTTCGGTGGCGGCGGGATCGACGGCACCGCCAAGTTCTTCGATTCGACGGGCTACCCGGCGGCCAAGGCCATGGCCGTCGTCGCCGGCCTCACCGAGTTCGGCGGCGGCCTGGCGCTCGCCGTCGGCCTGCTGGCCCCGCTGGCCGCCGCCGCGATCCTGGGCACCATGCTGAACGCCCTCGCCGTCAGCTGGAACGGCAACTTCTTCGCCATGAAGGACGGCGCGGAGTACGAACTCATCCTGATCGCCGGCGCGGCGGCGCTCGCGCTGACCGGTCCCGGCCGCTACGCGGTGGACCGCTACCTGCCGGTGGTGCGCGAGCACCGGTTGTCGTACGGCGCCGGCGCCGTCGTGCTGGGCCTGGTCACCGCGGGCGTGGTGCTCCTCGTCCGGAGCTGAGGCAGCACAACTGACGCGTCATAACGGACGCTCCGCGGTGGCGAACCCGACACCCGCAAAGACCGCCGGTCACCCGACCGGCGGTCTTTTGTCGTTCTGCGGTCGTTCCGTGAAGTTCCTGTGGGGAAGCGGCAGTTGCCGGTTCTGGGCCTTCCTTCGCCATGTGATGCATGCAATTGTACATGTCACACCCCCCGCCGATGCTCGACGGGAGCCGCCCCAAACGGCGCCGTCGCAACGGTCCTCACCACCGCTCCGGCCGCACCCCCACGCGGCCGACGAAGGCCCGGAGGCCCCCACGTGAGTACCGCACGCCCTTTGCTCCAACGACCGCACATCGCGAGGCTGTTGACGCTGCTGCTCGCGATGCTCGTGGCGGTCGGACTGTTCACCCCGCGCGCCCAGGCCGCCCCCGCCCCGGCCTCGCCGCCGCCCGGCGGAGGCTCGCCGGCCACCTCGCCCGCGAACGCGGCCGGACCCGCCGGCCTGGCCCCGCGACCCGCGATCGGTGACGCCCCGGTCACCCCCGGGACGAAGAACACGGTGCCGGCCCGCGACCGCGCCCCGTTCTCGACCACCGACCCCGAGCGCGCCGAGACCCTGTCGGCGGCGGAGCGGAAGTCGTGGCAGCAGGCCGAGCTGGCCAAGGCCTTCGGCGAGAGTGCCCCCATGGCTCTCGGCGAACAGCCCTGCAACATCCCCGACTTCAGCCGCACCGGCGGCGCCCTGGTGGAGGCCGTCAAGGCGGCCGACCTCGGCTGCATCAACAGCCTGTTCCTGCTGACCGGCGGGGACGCGAGCGGAACGTTCCGCGAGTCCCAGATGGTCACGGTGGCGGACGCCCTGCGTGACAACGCCGCCGCCTACCCGGGCGACAACTCCACCTCCACCGCCCAGCTGGTGCTGTTCCTGCGGGCCGGCTACTACGTGCAGTGGTACCACGCGACCGACGTCGGCACCTACGGCACCGCCCTGCAGACCTCGATCCGCGGCGCGCTGGACGGCTTCTTCAACAGCGCGCACTCCCAGGACGTCTCCGCGACCAACGCGGGCACGCTCGGCGAGGCGATCACCCTCATCGACAGCGCGCAGGAGAACGTCCGCTACCTGCCGGTGGTGAAGCGCCTGCTGGGCGCCTACGACGCCGCCACCCACAACCCGGCGAACATGGGCAACGCGCTCAACAGCGTGTTCACCGTGCTGTGGCGCGGCCACCAGACGGAGGGCTTCGTCGAGGCGGTGCAGGCCGACCCGGCCGTGTTCGACGCGCTCTCCGGCTTCGCCACCGCCAACGGCGACCTGCTCGGCGGCGACTACACCTTCCTGGTCTACAACGCGACCCGGGAGCTGGGCCGCTTCCTGCAGTACGAGGCGCTGCGGCCCAAGGTCAGCCCGCTGATGAAGGGGCTGGCCGAGAAGTCCTCGCCGAGCGACCGCACCTCCTACCAGTGGGCCGCCGTCGCCGAGATGGGCGAGGCCTACGACAAGGGCAACTGCTCCTACTACGGCACCTGTGACGCCCCCTCCCGGCTCCGGTCGGCCGTCCTGACCGTCGACCACGCCTGTAGCCCGAGCATCCGCGTCCTCGCCCAGAAGCTGGACGCCGGACAGCTGGGCACCACCTGCGACAGCCTCAACGGCCAGGACGCCTTCTTCCACACGGTGGTCAAGGACAGCGGCCCGGTCGCCGAGGACCAGAACACCACGATCGAGGTCGTGGTCTTCCACACCCGCCTCGACTACGCCGTCTTCGCGGCCGGCATCTACGGCATCGACACCAACAACGGCGGCATGTACCTGGAGGGCAAGCCGAACGAGGCCGGCAACCAGCCGCGCTTCCTCGCCTACGAGGCCGACTGGTCGCCGGACTTCCAGATCTGGAACCTCAACCACGAGTACACCCACTACCTCGACGGCCGGTTCGACATGTTCGGCGACTTCGACGCCGGCATGACCACCCCGACCATCTGGTGGGTCGAGGGCCTCGCCGAGTACGTCTCCTACTCGTACCGCAAGGAGACCTACGACGCGGCCATCACCGCGGCCGGCCAGCACACCTACCGGCTCTCCGACCTGTTCGACACCGCGTACGGCGACCAGGAGCGCGTCTACCGCTGGGGCTACCTGGCCGTCCGCTACATGCTGGAGAAGCACCCCGGCGACATGGACGCCGTGCTCGCCAAGTACCGCGCCGGTGACTGGGCCGGCGCCCGCACCATCCTCAAGGACACCATCGGCACCCGCTACGACGCGGACTTCGACCGCTGGCTGACCGAGTGCGCGGCGGGCGCCTGCGCCGACGGCGGCAACCCGGCCGGCAACAAGCCGCCCACCGCCGCCTTCACCAGCGCGGTCTCCGGCCTCGCGGTCACCTTCACCGACGGCTCCACCGACCCGGACGGCACCATCGCCTCCCGCGCCTGGGACTTCGGCGACGGCACCACCGACACCGCGGCCAACCCGGCCAAGTCGTACGCCCAGGCGGGCACCTACACCGTCACGCTCACGGTGACCGACGACAAGGGCACCACCGCGAGCACCCGCCAGGACGTCACCGTCGGCGGCTCGGGCGGCTCCGGCCAGTGCACCGACGCGGACACCCGGCGGCTGGACCGCAACTGCGGGCGCTCCGACGCGGCGGCGATCACCGGCAACTACGCGCACTTCTACCTGCTCCTCCCGGCCGGGGTGACGCAGCTGCGGCTCACCAGCACGGGCGGCACCGGCAACGCCGACCTCTACTTCAACGACGCCGACTGGGCCTACACCGACTCCTTCACCACCAAGTCCACCAACTCCGACAACACCGAGACCCTGACCATCACCAACCCGCCGGCCGGCTACGTCTTCCTGAGCCTCTACGCCCAGGAGGGCTTCTCCGGCGCGAGCATCAAGGCCGAGTACTAGCCGAGCAGTCGTGACCACAGGTCCGACCTGACCGAGGGCCCCGGCGCACACCGCCGGGGCCCTCCCGCGTCGTGGCGCTCACTCCCCGATCCGCACCAGGGCGAGCGTGATGTTGTCCGGTCCGCCGGCCTCGATCGCGGCCTTCCAGAGATCGAACGCCGCCCGCCCGTCGGCCCGTTCGACCTCCGCCGGCGGCCGGGCGAGCAGTGCCGACAGCTCCTCCTCCGGCACCGGGTCGGTCAGGCCGTCGCTGCACACCAGGTACCGGTCGCCGACGGCCAGCGGCGCGCTGCGCACGTGGGGTTCGACGAAGGTCAGCCCGAGCGAGCCGCCGAGGGTCTGGGTGACCACCGAGGTGGCGCGCCGGCCGGGCGGCAGCGGCGGGGTGTCGTCCACACTGACCCGGCGCAGGCCGCCGCCGACGCGGTAGACGCGGCTGTCGCCGATGTTGAAGATCACCGCCCGGTCGTCCAGCAGCACCAGGCCCGCCACCGTGGTGCCCATCGCGGCCAGGCCGGGATCGCCGCCGGCGGCCGCGTAGACCGCCCGGTTGCAGGCCTGGAGGGCGTCCCGGACGCTCTCCTCGCCGTCCAGCCCGGGCCCGGCCGCCGCCAGCCGCCGGGCGACCAGGGAGCTGGCGACCTCGCCGCCGGGGTGGCCGCCGAGCCCGTCGGCGACCGCGACCAGGCAGGGCGGGCCGAGCGGGAAGAGCAGGGTCTGAGGGTTGGTGGTGACGGTCGCGCAGAGCGTCCAGGGGCCGACGGTGAGGCTGTCCTCGTTGCGCTCGCGCAGCAGGCCCTCGTGGCTCAGCGCGCTCACCGCGATGTACGCCGCCATCGGTTCGCCGCCCTTCGAGTGCCCGGCCGACCGCTTCCGGCTCCTCCCATTGTCCCGCCGTCCCTCCGCGCCGCCTCGTCGGGCGACCGTATTGCATCGAGCGGTCCAAAACGGCTACGGTGCTGCCATGGCGAGACCGCGCACCTTCGACGAGGACCGGGCGCTGGACGCGGCGATGCGCGCGTTCTGGGCGAACGGCTACGAGGCCACCTCCACCCAGGACCTCTGCGAGGCGACCGGCCTCGGGCGGAGCAGCGTCTACAACACGTTCAGCAGCAAGCGCGAGCTGTTCCGGCGGTCGCTGGACCGCTACAACGAGCTGATGACCGTCCCGCAGATCGCGCTGCTGGAGGACCGGGAGCTGCCCCCGCTGGAGCGGATCCGGATCCTGCTGGCGCGGGTCGTCGACGGGGAGTTCGAGAACCGTCCGCAGGGGCGCAGCATCGGCTGCCTGACCGTGAACACCGTCGTCGAGCTGGCCGGGCGCGACCCGGAGGCGGCCGCGGTGCTGGAGCGGGACCAGGAGGTGCGGCTCGCCGCGCTGGGGGCCGCGATCGGTGCCGGGCAGCGCGCGGGCGAGATCGCCGGGCGCCGCGAGGCGGGCGAGCTGGCCCGGTTCGTGAACGCGGTGATCGCCGGCATGCGGGTCGCCGCCAAGGGCGGGGCCGACCGGGCCGCGGTGGAGGCCATCGCCGCCACCGCGGTGGACGCGCTCACCCCCTGACCGCCGGGCCGGCCGCCCAGGCGGGTCCGCGGCGTGCCCCGCGCATGCCCGGGTTGAGGCATGCCCTGATTTTGAACCGATCCATCCAAAACTATGGGGGACATTTCCCATGCCACGTGCCGTGTACGTCCTCGCCCTCGGCATCTTCGCGATGGTGACCAGTGAGTTCGCCGTCGCCGGCCTGATGCCGCAGCTGGCCGAGGGTCTCGACGTGACCGTTCCGCAGGTCGGCTACCTGATCACCGCCTTCTCCGTCGCGATGTCCTTCGGCGGCCCCTTCCTCGCCATCTCACTACTGAGAATGCGCCAGAAGTACGCGCTGATGGTGCTGTTCGCGGTCTTCCTGGTCGGCAACCTGCTCGCCGCGACCGCCTCCGGCTATCCGGTGATGCTGGTGGCCCGGGTGGTCAGCGGGGTGGCCGCGCAGGCCTTCTTCGGCATCTCGATCTCGCTGGCCGCCCAGCTGGCCCGGCCCGAGCTGCGCGGGCGGGTGATCGCGGTGCTGATGAACGGCCTGATGCTCGGCACCCTGCTCGGCCTGCCGCTGGCCACCGTCATCGGCGAGCGCCTCGGCTGGCGGGCGGCGTTCTGGGCGGTGGCCGTGCTCACCGTGGCGGTCGCGCTGGGCACCCTCGCCGGGGTGCCGGACGCCGATCACGCCGAGGGCGGCGGCTCGCTCCGCACCGAACTGGGCGCGCTGCGCAACCGGCGGCTCTGGCTGGCCTTCGTCACCAGCACCCTGATCATCGGCGCGACCTTCTCGCTGTTCAGCTACGTCAACCCGATCCTCACCGGGATCACCGGCTTCGACGCCGGCTCCGTTCCGCTGCTGCTCGTCGCCTACGGCGCGGCGACCGTCGTCGGCAACACCGTGGTCGGCCGGCTCGCCGACCGGTACGCGCTGCCGGTGCTCGCCGTCGGCCTGGCGCTGAACGCCGTCTTCCTGGCCGGCCTCGCGCTCTTCGCCCAGCTCCGGGTGCCGGCGGTCGGCCTGCTGCTCGGGGTCGGCCTGGTCGGCGTGACCATGAACCCGGCGATGGCCTCGCGGGTGCAGCGGATCGGCAACCCCCGTCCGCTGGTGAACACCGTCCACAACGCCTTCATCACGCTGGGCGTCATCCTCGGCTCCCTGCTGGGCGGGATCGCCATCGACGTCCAGGGCCTGCGGGCCGTTCTCTGGCTGGGTGTGGCCATGGCCGTCGCGGGCCTGCTGACCCTGGTCCCGGACGCCCTGCGCGCCCGTAGTACGGTCTCGGGCCAGGGTCCGGGCGCTGGGGGGGAATAACCCCCCGGTGGTGGATGCTAAAGTGGTTGAAACTTTGACGATCGGATCCTGAGCCGGGTTTCCCAGCGGGATTCAGCCTGGAGCGTGGTGAGCAGCATGCAGTTCGGAATCTTCACCGTCGGCGACGTCACCCCTGACCCGACCACCGGCCGCACCCCGACCGAGAACGAGCGGATCAAGGCCACCGTCGCCATCGCCCGCAAGGCGGAGGAGGTCGGCCTGGACGTCTTCGCGACCGGCGAGCACCACAACCCGCCGTTCGTGCCGTCCTCGCCGACCACCCTGCTCGGCTACATCGCCGCGCAGACCGACCGCATCATCCTCTCCACCTCGACCACGCTGATCACCACCAACGACCCGGTGAAGATCGCGGAGGACTACGCGGTGCTCCAGCACCTCGCCGACGGCCGGGTGGACCTCATGATGGGCCGCGGCAACACCGGCCCGGTCTACCCGTGGTTCGGCAAGGACATCCGCCAGGGCATCCCGCTCGCGATCGAGAACTACGCGCTGCTGCACCAGCTGTGGCGCGAGGACGTGGTCGACTGGTCGGGCCGCTTCCGCACCCCGCTGCAGTCCTTCACGGCCACCCCGCGCCCGCTCGACGGCGTCCCGCCGTTCGTCTGGCACGGCTCGATCCGCAGCCCCGAGATCGCCGAGCAGGCCGCCTACTACGGCGACGGCTTCTTCGCGAACAATATCTTCTGGCCCAAGGAGCACTTCAAGAAGCTGATCAACCTCTACCGCGAGCGCTTCGCCCACTACGGGCACGGCACCCCCGAGCAGGCCATCGTCGGCCTCGGCGGCCAGGTGTTCATGCGCAAGAACTCGCAGGACGCGGTGCGCGAGTTCCGCCCGTACTTCGACAACGCGCCGGTGTACGGACACGGGCCGTCCATGGAGGAGTTCACCGAGCAGACCCCGCTCACCGTCGGCAGCCCGCAGGAGGTCATCGAGAAGACCCTGGCCTTCCGCGACACCTTCGGCGACTACCAGCGCCAGCTGTTCCTGATGGACCACGCCGGCCTGCCGCTGAAGACCGTGCTGGAGCAGCTCGACCTGCTCGGCGAGGAGGTCGTGCCGGTGCTGCGCGAGGAGTTCGCCAAGGGCCGCCCGGCCGGCGTCCCGGACGCGCCGACCCACGCCTCGCTGGTCGCGGCCGACCGCGCCCGCCAGGAGCAGGAGTCGAACACCGAGGAGAACGTGGAGGTCTCCAAGTGACCGCGTACCGACTGGCGGTGGTCAGCGCCGGCCTGAGCAAGCCGTCCTCGACGCGCCTGCTCGCGGACCGGCTGGCCGACGCGACGGTCCGCCGGCTCGCCGCCGACGGACGCGAGGTGGAGGTGACGGTGATCGAACTGCGCGACCTCGCCACCGACATCGCGCACAACTTCGTCACCGGCTTCCCCGGCGCCGCGCTGAGCGAGGCGGTCGAGACGGTCACCCGCGCCGACGGGCTGATCGTGGTGACGCCGATCTTCACCGCCTCCTACAGCGGGCTGTTCAAGTCGTTCTTCGACGTGATCGACCCCGATGTGCTCAGCGGCAAGCCGGTGCTGATCGCCGCCACCGGCGGCACGCCCCGGCACTCGCTGGCGCTGGAGCACGCGGTGCGGCCGCTGTTCAGCTACCTGCGCTCGGTGGTCGTGCCGACCGCGGTCTACGCGGCCACCGACGACTGGGGCACCACGGGCGACCGGCTCACCGACGGGCTCCCGGGCCGGATCGAGCGGGCCGCCGGCGAACTCGCCGGGCTGCTCGCCGGCCGCGCCCCCAGCGGGCCGGCGGCGGACGGCGGGGTGCGGGAGGAGAGCGTGGTCCCGTTCGCCGAGCAGCTGGCCGCCCTGCGGGTCTGACGGCGGCGGCGTACGCGTACGAGAAGGGGCGGGCCCGGGAGACCGGGCCCGCCCCTTTTCCGTGCGTTCAGCCCACCCGCGCCGTGCGTTCAGCCCACCCGCGCGTCGTACGAGGCCCGGGCCGCCGCGATCTCGCGCTGGTGCGTCTCCGTCCAGGCGACCAGCGACCGGACGGTCTCGTGCAGCGTGTGTCCCAGCGGCGTGAGCGCGTAGTCCACCCGGGGCGGCACCACCGGGTGCACCGTCCGCTCGACCAGGCCGTCCCGCTCCAGCTGACGCAGCGTGACGGTCAGCATCCGCTGGCTGACCCCGTCGATCTCCCGCCGCAACTCGGTGAAGCGCAGCGAGCCGCGGTCCAGCAGGGCGATCACCAGCAGCGACCACTTGTCGGCGATGCGGTCGAGGATCTGCCGGACCTCGCAGTCCTCCCGGGTGTCCCACTGGAACGCGTCGTAGCCGTCCTCGGTATCCGCGCAGTGCGTCGGTGACTTCAAAGTGCCTTCTTCCATGCCTCCTGATGCTCCCTCAGGATGGCAGTGGTTACAAGAGGGAACCGATCGGACGAGGAGGAACCGCCCCGTCCGGCCTCCCCGCCTCCCCGCGCATTCCAGGAGACCTCCGTGTCCGCGTCCTCAGCCGTGCCCAAAACCAGTACCCCCGTCCCCGCCCCCGCCCCCGTTCCCGCCCCCGGGGCCGCCGGGCCGCCCCCGTCCGCCCGCCTCACCGGCCGTGAGACCGCCGTCCTGCTCGTCCTGTGCGGCGCGATCTTCCTGGAGGGCGTGGACGTCGCCATGCTCAACGTGGCGCTCCCCTCGATCCGCGCCGACCTCGGCATGGGCACCGGCTCGCTCAGCTGGGTGCTCAGCGCCTACATGCTCGGCTACGGCGGCTTCATGCTGCTCGGCGGCCGCACCGCGGACCTGCTCGGACGGCGCCGGACGTTCCTGTTCTGGCTCACCGTCTTCGTCCTCTTCTCCGGACTCGGCGGCCTCGCCGGCGCCCCCTGGGTCCTCATCCTGGCCCGCTTCGCCACCGGCCTCGCGGCCGCCTTCATGACCCCCGCCGGCCTGGCGATCATCACCACCGCCTTCGCCGAGGGCCCGCGCCGCAACCGCGCGCTGCTGCTCTACGCGGGCACCGCCGCCGCCGGCTTCTCTCTCGGCCTGGTCGCCGGCGGCCTGCTCACCGCGATCAGCTGGCGCTGGGTCTTCTTCGCCCCGGTGCTGCTCGCCGGCGGCCTGCTGATCGCCGCCCTGCCGCTGCTCCCGCGCGACCGGCCGCCCGCCCGCCGCCCCGGCGAGCGCTTCGACCTGGCCGGCGCCGCCACCGCCACCGGGGCCATGCTGCTGCTCGTCCACGCGGTGGTCCGGACCGGCGAACCGGACGCCGCCGCCGTCCTGACCCTCGCCGAGCTGGCCGGCGGACTGGCCCTGCTGGCCGCCTTCGTCGCCGTCGAACGGCGCTCCGCCGCACCGCTGGTCCGCCTCGGCCTGCTGCGCTCCGGCCCGCTGCTGCGCGCCAACCTCGGCGCGCTGCTGTTCGCCGGCTCCTTCTTCGGCTTCCAGTTCACCGCCACCCTCTACCTGCAGGACCTGCGCGGCTGGACCCCGCTGCAGACCGGCCTCGCGCTGCTCGCCATCGGCGCGGACGCGGTGCTCGCGCCGACCCTCACCCCCCGGCTGGTGGAGCGGTTCGGCACCGTCCGGGTGATCCTCGGGGGCTTCGTCCTGGCGGCGGTGTCCTACGCGCTGTTCCTGCCGGTCGGCATGGACTGGAGCTACCCCATGATGTTCCCGACCATGATCCTCACCGGCCTGGCCTTCGCCCTCGCCTACGGGCCGCTGACCATCGCCGCCACCGACGGCGTCGCCGAGGAGGAGCAGGGGCTGGCCGGCGGGCTGCTCAACACCGCCTTCCAGTTCGGCGCGGCGCTCGGCCTCTCCGCGGTCACCACCGTCCACCTGGCCGCGGTCGGCTCCGGCTCCTCCGGGCTGGACGGCTTCCGCGCCGCCCTGGCGGTCCCGGTCGCGGCGGTCACCCTCGGCGCCCTGATCACGGCGCTCGGCCTGCGCCGCCGCCGCACCGCGTCCTGACCCCGTCGTCCGCCCCGTCGAGCCCCTCACCGGCGCCCCCGGTGAGGGGCCGTTCCCGCTTCCTCCTCCGCTTGTCCCTCCTCAGCCCGCCGACCGTGCCGAAATGTCCGCTCTGGGGTGTAATCGTACGGATGATCAGACCCCGGAGACCGGAGTCCACCGATGCCGCAGCCCGTCCTCAGCCCGCTCACCAGCGCCGCGATCTTCCTCGTCCTCACCATCGACCCCGGCGGCGAACCCGCCGTCCGGGCGCTGCTGCCCGACCTGGCCGGCCTGCGCCGCGCGGTCGGCTTCCGCGCCCCCGAGGCCGGACTGACCTGTGTCACCGGCATCGGCTCGGACGCCTGGGACCGGCTCTTCGACGGCCCCCGCCCGGCCGAACTGCACCCCTTCCGGGAGATCGCCGGCGCCCGCCACCGGGCCCCGGCCACCCCCGGCGACTTGCTGTTCCACCTGCGCGCCGCCCGGATGGACCTCTGCTTCGAACTCGCCGGCCAGCTCACCAACCGCCTCGCCGGCGCCGCCACCGTGGTCGACGCCGTGCACGGCTTCCGCTATTTCGACGACCGCGACCTCCTGGGCTTCGTCGACGGCACCGAGAACCCCGAGGGCCGGGCGGCGGCGGACGCCGTCCTGATCGGCGCGGAGGACCCGGAGTACGCGGGCGGCAGCTACGTGATCGTCCAGAAGTACCTGCACGACCTGGACGCCTGGAACCGCCTCCCCGTCGAGGCCCAGGAGCGCGCCGTCGGCCGCACCAAGCTCACCGACATCGAACTCGCCGACGACGTCAAGCCCGCTGACTCGCACGTCGCGCTGACCGCCGTCACCGGCCCGGACGGCGAGGAACGGCAGATCATGCGGTTCAACATGGCGTTCGGCTCGTTCGCCGGGGGAGGGGAGTTCGGGACGTACTTCATCGGCTACTCGCGCACGCCGGCGGTGACCGAGGAGATGCTGGAGAACATGTTCGTCGGCCGCCCGCCCGGCGCCCACGACCGCCTGCTGGACTTCTCCGTCGCGGCCACCGGGACCCTGTTCCACGTCCCGACCGCCGACTTCCTCGACGCCCCGCCGCCCGCGCCGACGGCCGCCGCGTCCGCTGTCGTCCCCGCCCCGGTCCCGTCCGTCGTCCCGGCCCCGTCCGCCGCCCCCTCCGACGGCTCCCTCGCCATCGGCAGCCTGAAAGGCACCCCCGCGCCATGAACAACCTGCACCGCGAGCTCGCCCCCGTCTCCGCCGCGGCCTGGGCGGAGATCGAGGAGGAGGCCAGGCAGACCTTCAAGCTCCACCTCGCCGGCCGCCGCGTCGTCGACCTGAACGGCCCCGACGGCCCCACCCTCGCGGCCGTCGGCACCGGCCACCTCACCGCCATCGACCCGCCCAACCCGGGCGTCCAGGCCCACGCCCGCGAGGTGCGGCCGCTCGTCGAACTCCGGGTGCCCTTCTCGGTCGACCGCTCCGCCGTGGACGACGTCGAACGCGGCTCCCGGGACAGCGACTGGGGCCCGGTGAAGGCGGCCGCCCGCACCCTCGCCCTCACCGAGGACCGCGCCGTCTTCGACGGCTACCCCGCCGCCGCCATCGAGGGCATCCGCACGGCCGCCACCAACCCCGCCGTCCCCCTCCCCACCGACGTCCGCGACTACCCGGAGGCCGTGAGCCACGCCCTCACCACCCTCCGCCTCGCCGGAGTGGGCGGCCCCTACGCCCTCCTCCTCGGCGCCGACGCCTACACCGCGGTGAACGAAACCTCCGACCACGGCTACCCCATCGCCAGCCACATCGCCCGCCTCCTCGACGGCGACCTCATCTGGGCCCCCGCCATCGAAGGCGCCCTCCTCGTCTCCACCCGCGGCGCCGACTTCGAACTGACCCTCGGCCAGGACGTCAGCGTCGGCTACCTCTCCCACGGCCCCGACACCATCGCCCTGTACCTGACCGAGACCTTGACATCCCGCGTCCTCACCCCCGAAGCCGCCGTCCCCCTCACCACCTGACATCACATGACTGCAAGCAACCTGAGCACCCGCCCAGCCTCGGTCGGCAGCACCGCTGACCTGCCCGGACGGTCCCCAGCTGTCCGTGGACGTCCGCCGATGTACGTACCCGTGTAGCGCAGTGACCGCGCGACCGCCACGAACCGCCCGATCTGGCACGCCCATGGCACGGCCAAACGACTGAGGCCGCCTTCCCAAGGTGGAAGACGGCGCTCATGCGTCACGAAGCCTCGCTACGAGGCAAGCATCTCTACCTGCTGCGATTGGAACTCGTCGGCCTGGCCAATAGGCCTAGGGCCGGAGTGCGGGTGCCGCCGCTCAGCCACCATCTGGTCCGGCCACTCCGGCGCGCCATCGCCTGCGGCGTGGATCGCAGCCCGAATGGCAGTCTGCGCATACCGCAATGTATCCGGGGCATCGCCCCCCGTAGCTGTAAGCTCAATGTCAACCGTCATGTCGGTCGCGTCCATGGCCACGCCAGAGTCGCAGAGTCGCGAGTCGCATGCCTCAAGGTCGAGAAGGGCCTCCATGACGCGCTCCGCGCTGTTGGACGGCTCATCGGCCGTCTCGGGCCCGACAACTTTAAAGGTCCAACGAACGGTTGCTCGGAGACTCTCGGTCACAGGATCCCCTTCCAGCATGCGTCACAGACCGCCGGGCGGTGACAGTTCCCGCTGCGGTCAGCGGAGCGAGTTTGGCAGGTGGGTGCCCGACAAGGCCTTGAAGATCAACCGGAACGGCTTCCGGTGCATCGAGAACCCTGAGTTCGAGGCGAGCCGCACGGCCGGGCTGCTGACAGAGTGGTGCGGTTTTCGATGGCTCCGTGCACCCCGACATCGCCGTCGTTTGATCGGAAGACGGTGGAGCGAACGTGTCGGCCGAGCGGCAGGACGCGCCGGAGGGCGTGATCGGCGTCCCGATCACGCCCTCCGGCGGGCCTGGTGGTTTCAGTACCAGATGGGCATCCACCAGATCCCCGGTGTGGCCGATCCGTTCGCACGGCGCGCCAAATCGGCGGCGAGAGGGCGAGGGAATTCGGCTATCGGGGCGTGGGCGTCGCTCATGACGGCATTTCTCTCTGTTCGCGCGTGTGTGCCGGTGAGGGGTCGAAGATCTTCGGCCTCTCGGGATCATTCTTAGCAGGCATGATCGGCGAAGCGCAAACGGCGGAGCGACAGGTTGGGGGATGTTCGAAACTGCACAGAAGGCATGCCCAAGCTGTAACTGTGTCGTTTCCTTGCGATCAATTTCGATCGCTTTCGAATCGTGAAGTGACGCGTTCAATCGGAATGTGCTACTCCGATCTCGCGTGTCCTCGAATCCTGGCCAGTTCCACCTTGGCGGTGGCGGCCTGGTCTGCCGCCCCGACCTGTTCGGCGAGGGTGATGGCGGCGGTCAGACGGCCGATCGCGGAGTCGGTGTGGCCAAGCGCCTCCTCGGTGCGACCGAGCCCTCGCAGGGCGGCCGCCTCCTCTCGGCCGGCCCCGACGGATCGGGCCAACTCCAAGGCCAGGGAGTGTTGGTCGTGGGCGTCGGCGGGGCGGCCGGCGGACCGGAGTGTGTCGCCGAGGCCATTGAGCGCGGCGGCCTCGTGGCGGACGCCGCCGACTGACCGGAACACTGTCAGTGCCGACCGGTAGAGGGTCATGGCGTGATCGAGGGCGTCCGGAATCGCGAGTGCGGAGGCCAGGTTGATCTTCACGACGGCCAGATCGAACGGCGACATGCAGTCCGCGCCGCTGGTGAGTATCCGCTGGAAGGTGTCGCGGGCCGCTGATTTGTTGCCGGTCCCCAGGTGGAGATCTCCGATGTTGTTGAGAATTATCATTTCGAAGACTAGGTCATTGAATTGCCGGGCTAGCGGAAGGGCGCTCTGATAGGCGGCAAGTGCCAATTCCTGATTTCCTAAAGAGTTCTGGACGATTCCGATATTGGCGAGGCATCGGGCGGTGTTCCAGCGGTCCCCGCTCTCTCTTCGCAGTCGCAATGCCTCCTCCTGTCGGGACAGCGCCTCGGTGAGGGAACTCTGGTGCCAGAGCACTTCCCCCAGCAGGCCCAGGGCCTCCGCCGTGGCGTCGGCGTCCTGTTCGGTGCGGGCGAGGGCGAGGCCGCGGTCGAGGGCCTTGAAGGCGGCGGGGTAGCGGGAGGCGTTGGCCAGGGTGGCGCCGAGGTCGATCAGGGCGCGGGCCTCGCAGCGGTCGTTCGCCGCCGAACGCCAGTGGGCGGCGGCGGCCCGGTGCATGTCGTGGGCCTCGCTCCAGTAGGCCTGGGCGTCCAGGCGGCCGGCCAGCACGTGGGCCAGCCAGGCGGCGGCCTCCGGGTGGGTGGTGGCGCGGGCGTGGGAGGCGAGGGCGGTCAGGGCGGCCTGTTCGGTGTCCAGCCAGTCCCGCGCCGACTCCTGTGAATCGAGGTCAAGGTCGTACAACAGCGTTTCCATTCCAGGCAATTGACGGAATGCCGGGAGTGGAAGACGGGAACGCCGGGGATACAGTAGCCGGTCCGCCTGGTCGGCCGCGTGCAGCATGAATCCGAGCAGTCGTCGCAATGCCGCCCCGCCCTCCTGCTCGGTGCCTTCGTCCCGCATCAGGGCGAGTGCGTAATCCCGGAGGAGGTCGTGGAGTTGATACCTTTCGGGCGAATCCTCCTGCACCAGGTGGCAGTGCAGCAGAGCCTCAAGCAGCTGGTCCGTCTCGTCGACCGGGCGCCCGAGCAGCGCCGCCGCCGCGTGCAGGCCGATGTCGGGTCCGGGGTGGGCGCCGAGCAGTCGGAAGGCCTGCCGCTGGTCGGCCGGCAGCGACCGGTAGGACATCTCGAAGGCGCGGGCGACGCTCTCCGTGTCGTGCCGGATCTCGGCGAGCCGGCCGGTCTTGCGGGAGAGGCGCAGCGCGAGGTGGTCCAGGGTCCAGGACGGCCGCGCCTTGAACCGGCTGGCGGCGATCTCGATGGCGAGCGGCAGCAGCCCGCAGTGGTCGACGATCTCGACGATCCGGCCGCGGTCGTCGGCGCGCTCGCGCCCGACCACCGAGATGAACAGGGCGACCGCGTCGTCCACCGACAGGAGGTCCAGGAAGACCGGTCTGGAGCCCGGGAGTTCCGCCAGCCGGCGGCGGCTGGTGACGAGGACCAGCGAGGCGGGCGCGGGCGGCAGCAGGGGGCGCAACTGCGCCGCGGTGGCCGCGTCGTCGAGCACGACGACCGCCCGCCGGGTGGCGAGCACCTCGGCGCAGAGCGCGAACAGCTCCTCGCTGTCGAGCGGGATGGTGGTGGCCGGCACCCCGAGCCGGCGCAGCAGCGAGGTGGCGACCGCCTGGGGTGCGAGCGGGCGCTGGTTGACGGCGTGGGCGCCGAGGTTGAGGTGGACGTACCCCTCGGGGAACCGGCTCCGCATCAGGTGGGCGGCGTGCAGCGCCAGCGTGGTCTTGCCGACCCCGGCCATGCCGAGGATCGCCGAAACGGTCACCACGCCGCCCTGTTCGACGGCCTCCCCGGACGCTCCGAGCAGGCGGCGCAGATCGTCCCGCCGGCCGATCAGGCGGCGTCCCGTCGGCGTGGGCGCGGGGCCGACGGCGCGTGGAGCGGAGGAGGGGCGCGGGGTGACGGTCGCGCGCCCGGCGGGTTCGGTGAGCGGGTCGCCGGAGAGCATCCGCTCGTGCAGCCGGACGAGGGTCTCGCCGGGGCCGGTGCCGAGGTCGGCCCGCAGCCTGCGGACGACGGTGGGGTAGACGGCGAGCGCCTCCGCCGGCCGGCCGGCGCCGTGCAGGGCGACCAACAGGTGGGCGGCGACCCGTTCGTCGGTGGGGCGTTCCTCGCGCAGGGTGGTGAGTTCGGGGACGACCTCGGTGAAGCGGCCGAGCCGCAGGTCGATCTCGATCCGCAGCAGGGTGGTGGCGAGGCGCTGGTCGGTCATGGTGGCGCGGGTGGACTGGGCCCAGCTGCCGGGCAGGCCGGCCAGTGGTTCGCCGCGCCAGATTTCCTCGGCCCGGCCCAGTACAGTCCGGGCTTGTACGTCCTCACCGTTCTCGGTGAGTTGGCGGGCATGCCGGGAAAGGTCGACAAAACGCCAGTAGTCGATCAGCTGGCGATCGGCATGAAGCGTATACGTGTGCGATCCGCTCTCGATGACCGGGGTGTCGCGGGACGCGCCGCGCCCCTCCTCCGCGACGGCCTTTCGCAACTGCTTCCGCATGCGGGAGACGAGGGTGTGGATGCTGGCCACCGCGCTGGGCGGGGGGTCCTCGTCCCACAGCCGGTTGGCCAGCTTTTCGTGGTCGAGCGGGCGGCCGACGTCCAGCGCCAGGGCGGCCAGCAGCCGCCTCCCTTGATCCGCGCGAATTGCCGACAACTCGCCGTTCACCGAAAGTTCAACCGAACCCAGAAGGTGGAACTCCATTGTGACGCCCCCCGCCGGTTGGCTACCAGCTTGCCGTGTCAAGGAGCATCCCACGATTGCGGGGGTCGCATCCATACCGCACCCCTCTGTACGGCGAGGCGTCATTGACACAAAACTCAGTCCGGAAGAGCCTCATGTGATATGGGAGATCGGCTGATTGACCGGCAACATCGGCCGCTCCCGTCACTTCTGTCCATCGTTCTACGGGTAGGGGGAACCAGTGGAGCCGGATCGGTTCAGAACAGCGGGAGCCGGCCAACCGGAGCCCGGGACACGGAACTCGGTGTCCGGCACCCGGGTCGACGGCTCGGTCGTCCAGGCTGGGGAGATCCACCACCTGGCCGTCTACGGCCAGGCCGCCCCGCCACCCGCCGCCCCGACGCTCCCCGTGCCGCGCCAACTCCCGCCAACACCACGGAGATTGGTCGGCCGTGATGCCGATCTGGCAGCGCTGGACCGCGAGTTGGACGAAGCACCGGAAGGCCCCGCCGACGTCACCGTGGTGGTCACCGGCCCGGCCGGCGTCGGCAAGACCGCGCTCGCCGCCCAGTGGCTGCGCCGCCGCGCCGGCCGCTTCCCGGACGGCCAGCTCTACGCCGACCTGCGCGGCCACGCCCCCGGCGGGCCCGCCGACCCGGCCGAGGCGCTCGGCGGCTTCCTGCGCGCCTTCGGCATCGCGCCGGTGCCGCGAAACCTCGCCGAGGTCGCCGCGCTCTGGCGCTCGCTCGCCGCCGGACGCCGGATCGCCGTCCTGCTCGACAACGCCTCCACCGCCGCCCAGGTCCGCCCGCTGCTGCCCGGCTCCGAACACGCGGTGGTCGTCGTCACCAGCCGCCGCCGGCTCACCGGACTCGGCATAGACGGCGCCGTGTTCCGGCCGGTCGACGTGCTCTCGGACGACGACTCGGTGCGACTGCTCGCCCAGCGGGTCGGCGCCGACCGGGTGGCCCGCGAGGAGGAGGCCGCCGCCCTGGTGGTGGAACGCTGCGGCCGGCTCCCGCTCGCCGTCTGCCTGGCGGCCGCCCGGATCGCCGCCCGCCCGGTCCAACCGCTCGCCGCCACCGCCGCCGCGCTCCGCCAGGAGTCCGAGGGGATCGCCGCGCTCGATGTCGAGGGGGAAGCCGTGCGGCACGCGCTGGACGCGTCCTTCGAGGTGCTCGGGGCGGAGGCGGTCCGGCTGTACCGGCTGCTCGGGCTGCTGCCGTTCCCGGTCTTCACGCTGGAGGTGGTCTGCGCGGTCGGCGGCCTGGAGCCGGCCGAGGCCGACCGACTGCTCGGCGGACTCATCGACGTCCACCTGCTGGAGGAGATGAAGGATGGTTTCCGCTTCCACGACCTGGTGAAACTCCACGCCCGGGCCCGCGCCGACGAGATCCGGGAGCAGGCGGAGGGCCGGGCCGCCGTCGACCGCGTCTTCGACTGGTACCTCGCCACCACCACCGCCGCCGAGGCGCTGCTGAGCCCCAGCCACCGCACCCTGCGCCGCGACTACACCACCGAACCGGTGGCGGGCGCACGGGAGTTCGCGGACGAGCCGGACGCCGTCCGGTGGCTCGACGCGGAGACCGGCCGGCTCGCCGAGGCCGTCCGCTGGGCCGCCGTCACGGGCCGGGCCGCCACCGCCTGGCAACTCGTCGACGCCATGTGGCCGTTGTTCCTGCGACTGCGCCCGGCCCGGCTGTGGATCGAGGCCCACCGGATCGGCCGCACCGCCGCCCGCACCGACGGCGACCATGACGGCCTGCTGCGGATGCTCACCTCCGGCGGCACCGGCCTGCGCAACGCGGGGGAGGGCGACCTGGCCGCCGAGTGGTTCACCGAGGCGCTCCAACTGGCCCGCGCCGTCGGGCTGCCGCTCGTCGAGGCCGACGCCCTGTACGGGCTCAGCCAGACCCACCGCACGGCGGGCCGGCTCGCCGAGGCGGCCGACTGCCTGCGCACGACAGCCGACCTCCGCGAGGCCGGGGGCTACCTCCGCGGCACCGCGCTCGCCCGCCTGGCGCTCGGCGACGTCCAACTCGCGGACGGCCGCCCCGCCGAGGCCGTCCCCGTCATCACCGACGCCCACCGCGACCTGCTCGCCGTCTCCGCCACTTACGAGGCGGCCCGCGCGCTCGCCTTCCTCGGCCAGGCCCACGCGGCCCTCGGCGCCCACGACGAGGCCGCCCGGTGCTACGCCGACGCGCTCGCCGAATTCCGCACCGGCGGCGCCCGCCACTGGGAGGCCCGCGTCCTCGAACTCACCGGCGACCTCGCCCGCACCCGCGGCGACCTGACCGAAGCCGCCATCCACTACCGCGAGTCCCTGGCCCGCTACGAAGCCCTCTCCGCCCCCGACACCGCCCGCCTCACCACGGCCCTCACCACCCTGGGAGACCCCCCGGAAGCGGAGTAGGAAGTCGACGGGGCCGACCTCCCATTCCTGGCGGGGCAGCGGCCTCGCGCGGCCCGGCGCTGGTGGTACTGGCCAGGGCGGTCGGTTGGAGTGGGAAGTCGACTGGCCCGACTTCTCACTCCGGGTTGGTCCTGGGGGTGTTTCGGTGGTTGCTCTCCGGCGGCCTCGCACCCTGCGAGGGACTGCCGGAGGCCGTAGTGGCCTCGTGGGGCCCGGCGCTGGTGGTACTGGCCAGGGCGGTTGGTTGGAGTGGGAAGTCGGCCTGCCCGACTTTTCACTCCGGGCTCGCCGACGGTCGCACAGCGAGTCTCGGCCGATCGGTGCCCGGAGAAGGTCTGGTGGGGGAGTGGGAAGTCGGCCCGCCCGACTTCTCACTCCGGGCGGTCATGGCGGGGAGTGCCAGCGCCCGTGGCGGGTGATGGGCGCAGGCGTGCAGGGGTTGGCTGTCCCGCCGCGTGGTGGCTGGGGGCTGCCCTGCGGCCGTCAGTTGGACGGACTTGGTTGTGGTCGGAATGGGATCGGGGTGGTGTGTGGGTTTGTCGGGTGGTGGGCCTGGTCGGTGGGGTGGCCGCGTGGTGTCGGTTGTGGTCGGTGAAGGCCGGGGCGCTGTGGGGGCTTGTCGGGTGGTGGGCCCGGCCGGTGGGGTGGCCGGGCCCGGGTGGGGTCAGGTGGGTGGGAGGCAGTGTGGGCAGGGGGGTTGGGAGGTGTACGCCGAGGCGGTCAGGGTGGTGATCTCGGCGAGGGTGCGGCCGGCGGCGAGCCAGGTGTGGGCGAGGGAGCCGACGGCCAGTCGCTGTGCGGGTGAGGGCGGGCCGCTGTTCCCCGGCCGGGGCCGGAGGACCAGCCGACCGCCCGTCCGGGTCAGCACGAGCAGCGTGCCGCCCTCGCCGTCGGCGGTGGCCACCGCGCAGCCAGGGTGGGCCCGCAGGACGGCGG
>NZ_BAAAKJ010000043.1:16840-17552 GCF_039527695.1 Kitasatospora putterlickiae | reverse complement strand
TCCCGATCGGCGCCCCGGTGCCGGTGCCCCCGCCCCCGGTGGTTCCGCCGACGGTCGGGCCCGACGCGGGGACGGCTCCCGCGCCCGCTCCCGCTCCCGCCCCCGTCCCCGGAACGGGTACCGGCCCCGGAACGGGTACCGGCCCCGTGCCCGGGCGGTCCGAGGACCACCCGGACGGCCACCACCAGCACCGCCGCCGGACGGACGCCCCGGCCTCCGACGGTCAGCCCGGGCTCGCCTGGGGCGTGGTGCCGGTGGCCACCGCGCACGCGACCGCGCTGCACCTGGCCATGCGCGCGCTGCGCGCGGACGGCGCCCCGGGCACGCCCGTCGTCCGGCTGCGGACCATCGCCGACAGCCGCCCGACCGGTCTGCCCGGCGGGCTCGGACCGGTCGACCCGGAGCACCAGCGCGAGATCGAACGCCGGGCGCCCCGGGACGCGGACGGCCTGCCCGTCCGCCACCCCGACCCGGCGGCCGGCGGCTGGACCGAGGTGGTCAACGACGGCGGGTACCGCGAACCGGGGCGGGCCAACAACAGCCTGGAGATCGCCCTCTCCGCCGTCGACACCTTCACCGGCCGCCCGACCTGCGCCGCCCCGCGCGTCCCCACCGAGGGCGACGCGGGCGAGCGCGGCGGCCGCGACCGAGCCGAGCAGGACCCGCCGGTGGCCGCCCGCGGTGACGACCACGATCGCGCGGTGCGCCGGGT
>NZ_BAAAKJ010000043.1:14628-16793 GCF_039527695.1 Kitasatospora putterlickiae | reverse complement strand
ACGGCGACCAGGCCTTCGCCCGCCTGTCGGGCGAACTGCGCCGGGCCGGCCACGGCGCCCAGGCCGTGCTGCTCACCCTGGACGGCTTCGGCCGCCCGCACGCCTGGAACGCGGTGAACCACCAGGACGCCGTGACCTACCTCGACCACCAGGCGGGCCGTCAGGCCCCCGCCCCCCTCCACTCCGCCGACCACGGCCTCTGGGCCGTCGCCCTCACCCCCGAAGGCCGCCCCCTCGACCTCCTCACCCCCGCCCCGTGACCCCCACGACCGCCCCCGCCGCAGAGTTTTATGCAGACCGGTCTACAGATTTAGAGCAGGAAAGGTAGACCGATCTATAGATTCCGCCCGTACAGCGGCAAATTCTGTAGACCGACCTACATATTCAATGCCGCCTGGTTGCTCGCGCGGTCGCGCCAGGACGACCGCTCAGCCCATCGGCGCCCACTCGTGCTCCAGAATCGAGTAGGTGATCGAGTCGCGCCAGGCACCATGCACGAAGACGTGGTCGCGGATCCGGCCGTCCTCGGTCATCCCCGCGCGCAGCAGGGTCCGCGCCGACGCTTCGTTACGCGGCGCGCGGGCCGCCCAGATACGGTGCAGGCCAAGGGCCTTGAAGCCGAGGGCGCACAGCAGGTGAACGGTCTCCGTGCCGAGGCCCCGGCCCCATTCGGCCGGGTGGAGGGCGAACCCGATGGTGGCCGCCCGCTGCGGTTCGGTCGCCAGCCGCGCGTAGCCGATCAAGCGGTGCTCGCCGAGCCTGGTGACGGCGAGACAGTACTCGGTCCTCGGCGTGTCCTCGGCGGAGGCGATGGACCGGTCGACGATGGCCCGCACCTGCTCGCGGGTGCGGGGTTCGAAGCTGAGGTGCCGAGTGGCCTCAGGATCGCCGTAGACGGCCAGCAGGTCCTTGGTGTCCTCGGATTCAACCTCACGCAGGGCCAGTTTGGGGCCAGTCAGGTGAACTGGGGTCATGGCCACGGAGCTTATCCGTGGAGTCACCGGACAAGGACCGAGGCCGGAGTTGCCGTGAAGGCCTCGATCTCCTCGCGCTCGTCGGCCGATCGCGGCACCACGGCCGAGAGCCGGCCCCTCGGTGAGGTCTCCGCCGGCCGGGATCGCGGTTGCCTCCGGGAGGGTGGCAGCCGCCAGAGCGCCGGCGGCGGAGCGGTGGGTCGGCACAATGAGAGCGGGCGCGGAGCAGGGGCGGGTACGAGGGAGCGGGGGTGGCCGGGGTGGCGGTGACCAGGGCGGCGGCGGTTGAGGCGGCGCAGCGGTGGATCAACGGCGAGCTGCCGACGGCGCGGGCCCGGCGGGTTCGGTCGCACGAGTTCGAGCTGGGCTGGGTGGTCTGGGCCGAGCCGCCGGCGGTTCAGGTGGATCCGCGGACCGGGGCGCGGCGGGCGCCCGAGGAGATCGGGGCGGCCTGCGCCGTGGTGGACCGGGTGGACGGGCGGTTCACCGTCTGGCCGTCGGTTCCGGTGCCCGAGGTGGTCCGGCTGTACCGGGACTTCGTCGGAGCGGGCGGGTACGACCCCACCCGGCCGCCCGTCACCGGTCGCGGCACCCGTGCCGAGCTGACCTACCGTGACCCCGTCGGCCGGGAGCGGGTCCTGGCCCTGCGTTCGGCGCCGGGCATGCCGCACCCGGCGCTGCGCGGCTGGTGGTGGCTGCGCGAGCAGGGCGTCCGGGCCGAGGAGGTGCTCGCCGTCCGCACCGACCTGCGGCTGAGCGCCCTGCCCGGCGGCTACTGGGCGTACACGCTGGCCGCCGAACTCCCCGGGGCGCGCCTGGACTTCGACCTGCCGTACGGCCCGCGCTTCGACCACCGGGCGGCGGCCGTCCGCGCGCTGCCGCGGGAGGAGGATGACGGGCCGGCCCGCAACCGGGTCCCGTTCCCGCGCGCCGTCCAGCGGTCGCCCGCCGATGCGGAGCGCACGCTCGCGGAGCGGCTGACGGCGCGCTTCGGGCCGGAGGGCGTCCGCCGGTTCGCCCCCGCCGCCGCCGCCCGCGCCGATCTGCCGGCCGGGGACGCCCGGGTGCTGCTGACGGTCGGCGTACCGAGGGCCGTCGAGGGCTACTTCGCCCTGCACGACCCGCGCCCGGACCCGGTCCTCGGCGGCACCCGGGACGCCGGCCGCCCCGCGACCGTGCTCCCGCCGGTGG
>NZ_BAAAKJ010000043.1:12839-14622 GCF_039527695.1 Kitasatospora putterlickiae | reverse complement strand
TGCTCCCGCCGGGGCCCGAGCCCCTGGCGGCGGCGGGTCGCGGCACCCGGGTGGCCGAGCGGGAACGCCGGGCGCTCGCCCCGCAGTTGGTGCTCGGCACGGACGGCTGGGCGCTGATCACCCTGGACACCGCCTGCGGCGCCGTCCGGGCGGTGGACCCCGACTACGCGACGGCCCGCCACTGCAACGCCTCGGTCACCGCCTTCGTGAGCTCCCTGGAGCTGTTCGCCGGCTGGCTGCCGGGCCTGCGCGGGCTCGACCCGGAGGCCGCCGGGTCGGCCGTCGCGGACCTGCAGCGCGGTCTCGCCGCGCTGGACCCGGAGGTGTTCGCCGACCCGGAGAACTGGTGGGCGGTGATCGTCGAGCAGCTCTGGGACGGACTGCTCTGAGGCGCCCCGGCCCGCCCCGCCGCACCGAGCCTCCGCCGACCGGGTGAACACCGGAACAACACCGTCCGAATACCGTTCGAACGATCGCGCCGGAGCCGCGATCAGGGCCCGGACCAGCAGGAACACCCGGCACGGCCGGTCTCCTCCGGCCCCGGATCGCGTAGCGTGGAGATTTATGCGACTCGGTGTGCTCGACGTAGGTTCCAACACGGTCCACTTCCTCGTGGTGGACGCCCATCCGGGCGCCGCCCCCCTGCCCGCCTACTCCCACAAGGCCGAGCTGCGGCTCGCCGAACTCCTCGACGAGCAGGGTGCGATCAGTGCGGCCGGCGTCGAGAAGCTGATCGGCATGATCGCCTCCTCGCTGCGGGTGGCCGAGGACAAGGGCGTGGTCGACATACTCCCCTTCGCGACCTCCGCCGTGCGCGAGGCCGCCAACGGCGAGGCGGTGCTGCGCCGGGTCGCCGGGGAGACCGGCGTCGAACTGCGGGTGCTCTCCGGTCAGGACGAGGCCCGGCTGACCTTCCTGGCGGTCCGCCGCTGGTTCGGCTGGTCGTCCGGCCGGCTGCTCAACCTCGACATCGGCGGCGGCTCGCTGGAGATCGCCTGCGGCCTGGACGAGCAGCCGGACGCGGCCTGCTCGCTGCCGCTCGGCGCCGGCCGGCTGACGGCCCGCTGGCTGCCCGGCGACGTCGCCGACCCCGAGCAGCTGCGCGGGCTCCGCAAGCACATCCGCGCCGAGATCGCCACCGTGGTCGGTGAGATCTCCCGCCTCGGGGCCCCGGACCACGCCGTCGCCACCTCCAAGACCTTCAAGCAGCTGGCCCGGATGACCGGAGCCGCCCCGGCCGACGCCGGCCCGTACGCGGACCGCCGGCTCACCCGCAGCAACCTCGCAGCCTGGCTGCCCCGGCTCTCCGCGATGACCGTCGCCGAACGGGCGCAGATCCCCGGTGTCTCCGAGGGGCGCGCCAAGCAGCTGCTGGCGGGCGCGCTGGTCGCCGACGCCGCGATGGACCTGTTCGGTCTGGACGAGCTGGACGTCTGTCCCTGGGCGCTGCGCGAGGGCATCATCCTGCGCCGTCTGGACGCCATGGACAGCGCCGCCGACCGCCGCCGCCCCGCCCTCACCTCCTGACGAACGGCGCCCGGGACGGCCGGGCGGGCACCGACCCGCTCCCCGTTCCGGGCGCGGTCCGCTTACGCTGTCTCCCGTGGCGCAACCAGCGGACGAGGACGGAACGCGGGAGGGCCGCGCTCCCGAGGACGGGCGGTCGCGGTCGGACGCCCCGCGCCCCGCGACCCGCCCCCGCAAGCTCGGCAAGGCCGCCCGCGAGGCCGCCGGAGGCGTCGCCGAGAAGGCGGCCCGGAAGGCCGCCACCAGAGCGGCGGGC
>NZ_BAAAKJ010000043.1:5181-12812 GCF_039527695.1 Kitasatospora putterlickiae | reverse complement strand
GCGGCGGGCAGGAGTTCGGCGGGCGTCCAGGCGGCCGACGGGACCACCGCCGACGCCCCCGGCAAGGCCAAGGCCAAGGCCAGAGCCAAGACCAAGACCGGAACCAAGACCGCGGCCGGGACCAGGACCGGGGCCGCGCCCAAGGCGTCCGCCGGGACGAAGAGCCCCGCCGCCGAGCCCGCCCGCGGCACCCGTACCGCCCGGGCGGCCGGCGCCGCCAAGGCCGCCGTCCAGTCGGTGAAATCCGTCAAGGCCGCCCGCCAGGCCGCCGCCCGCCCCCCGCTGCTGCGCACCACCGACCGCCTGGTGATGCCCGCCCACCCGACCCTGCACATCCCGGACACCAAGGTCGCCCTGTCCACCGCCTCCGTCTACCCGGCCAACACCGCGGTCGCCTTCGAGCTGGCCGCCAAGCTCGGCTACGACGGCGTCGAGGTGATGGTCTGGAACGACCCGGTCAGCCAGGACATCGAGGCGCTGCGCCGGCTCTCCGACGGCCACGGCATGCCGATCCTCGCCGTGCACGCGCCGTGCCTGCTGATCACCCAGCGGGTGTGGACCACCGACCCGTGGACCAAGCTGGTGCGCGCCCGGGCGGCGGCCGAGAAGCTCGGCGCGAACGCGGTCGTCGTCCATCCGCCGTTCCGCTGGCAGCGCCAGTACGCCCGCGAGTTCGTCGAGGGCGTCCACCGGATGGCGGGGGAGACGGACGTCCGGTTCGCGGTCGAGAACATGTACCCGTGGCGGTACAAGGACCGGGAGATGCTGGCGTACGCGCCGGGCTGGGACGTCACGGACGAGGAGTACCGGCACTTCACCATCGACCTGTCGCACGTCGCCACCTCGCGGGTGGACGCCTTCGAGATGGTCGACCGGATGGGGGACCGGCTCGCCCACATCCACCTGGCGGACGGCTCGGGCTCCGGCAAGGACGAGCACCTCATCCCGGGCCGGGGCAAGCAGCCCTGCGCCGAGCTGCTGGAACACCTCGCCCGGACCGGTTTCGACGGCCATGTGGTGCTGGAGGTCAACACCCGCCGGGCCGCGTCGCCCGCCGAACGGGAGGCCGATCTCGCCGAGGCGCTCGCCTTCACGCGCTTGCACCTGGCCACCCCCGCTCGCGTACGCTGACGGCACACGAACTGCCGTCCTCAGGGGGAGACATGGCGGAATCGAGAGAGACCGGGCCCGGCGGAGGCTTCCGCGAACTCGCGGAGTCCTTCGGCGGGGTGGCGGCGGAGTACGACCGGGCGCGGCCCTCGTACCCGCAGGAGCTGTTCGACGAGCTGGAGCGGCTGTCCGGCCGGCGCCTCCAGGGCGCGCGGGTGCTGGACGTCGGCGCGGGCACCGGGATCTCGACGCGGCTGCTGGCCGCCCGGGGCGCCGACGTGATCGCGGTGGAGCCGAGCGCGGGCATGGCGGCCCAGTTCCTGGCCGGTGGCCCGGGCCTCGCCCTGGTCAAGGGCACCGGCGACGAGCTGCCCTTCCACGACCGCTCGGCGGACTTCGTGACCTACGCCCAGGCCTTCCACTGGACCCGCCCCGAGCGCTCCGTCCCCGAGGCGATGCGGGTCCTGCGGCCGGGCGGGGCGCTCGCCGTCTGGTGGAACGTGAAGGACAGCGGCGTCGCCTGGGTGCGGGCGATGGGCGAGCGGCTCGCCGCCGCGCTGCCCGGGACGTACCACCACTACAGCGCCACCAAGGAGATCGCCTCCCACCTCGCCCCGTACGACCTGCGGACCGGGCACGCCGTGCTGCACTGGGAGCGCCGGATCACCGTCGACCACCTGATCACCGACCTCACCTCGCGCTCCTACCTCGCCGCGCTCACCCCGGAGCAGCGCGCGCCGCTGCTGGCCGTCGAGCGGGAGGCCCTGCTGGCGGAGTTCCCGGACGGCTGGGTGATCGAGCCGTACGTGCTGGACCTCACCGTCGCGACCACCCCGGCCTGAACCCGGACCCGCTGAACCCGAACCTGAACCTGCACCCGAACCTGCACCTGACCCGATCCGACAGAGGGGGAGACATGACGGACGTCCAGGAGTTCCGGAAACTCGCGGAGTCCTTCGGCGGGGTGGCGGCGGAGTACGACCGGGGGCGGCCCTCGTACCCGCAGGAGCTGTTCGACGAGCTGGAGCGGCTGTCCGGCCGGCGCCTCCAGGGCGCGCGGGTGCTGGACGTCGGCGCGGGCACCGGGATCTCGACGCGGCTGCTGGCCGCCCGGGGCGCCGACGTCGTCGGGGTGGAGCCGAGCGCGGGCATGGCGGCCCAGTTCCTGGCGAGCGGCCCGGGCCTCGCCCTGGTCAAGGGCACCGGCGACGAGCTGCCCTTCCACGACCGCTCCGCGGACTTCGTGACCTACGCCCAGGCCTTCCACTGGACCGACCCCGAGCGCTCCGTCCCCGAGGCGGTCCGGGTCCTGCGGCCGGGCGGCGCGCTCGCCGCCTGGTGGAACGTGATGGACCAGGAGGTGCCCTGGGTCCGGGCCTCCGGCGCCCGGGAACGCGCGCTGCTGCCCGGGGCCGTCCGCCAGTTCGACGAAGTGGAGACGGCGGCCGAGCAGTGGCGCCGCCTCGGTCTGGAACCCGTCACCACGGTGCTCCGCTGGGAGCGCCGGACCACCGTCGACCACCTGATCACCGACATCTCCTCGCGCTCCTACGTCGCCGTCCTCGACGAGGACCGGCGCCGCGCGCTGCTGGAGGGCGAGCGCGAGGCGCTGCGGGCCGAGTTCCCGGACGGCCTGATCACCGCGCCGTACCTGCTGGACCTCACCCTCGCGGTCGTCCCCCGATGACACCGCGCTGACCGCATCGCGGACGCGGCGTCCGCCGCCCGGATGGCGGGCGTAGGCTCGACGGACACAGCGGCCCCGCACCCTCCGAACGACCGGGGCCGCCAGCCAGCCTCCGAAGGAGTGGAGCACAGTGCCCGAGCTGAGGTCCCGTACGGTCACCCACGGTCGCAACATGGCAGGCGCCCGGGCGCTTCTCCGGGCGGCCGGCGTAGCCCGCGAGGACTTCGGCAAGCCGATCATCGCGGTCGCCAACTCCTTCACCGAGTTCGTCCCCGGCCACACCCACCTCCAGCCGGTCGGCCGGATCGTCTCCGAGGCGATCAAGCAGGCGGGCGGCATCCCCCGGGAGTTCAACACCATCGCCGTCGACGACGGCATCGCGATGGGCCACGGCGGCATGCTCTACTCGCTGCCCTCGCGCGACCTGATCGCCGACTCGGTCGAGTACATGGTCAACGCGCACTGCGCCGACGCGCTCATCTGCATCTCCAACTGCGACAAGATCACCCCCGGCATGCTGATGGCCGCGCTGCGCCTCAACATCCCGACGGTCTTCGTCTCCGGCGGCCCGATGGAGGCCGGCAAGGCCACCCTGGTCGACGGCACCGTGCGCAAGCTCGACCTGGTCGACGCGATCTCCCAGGCGGTCAACGAGAACGTCTCCGACGAGGACATCGCGATCATCGAGGAGAACGCCTGCCCGACCTGCGGCTCCTGTTCGGGCATGTTCACCGCCAACTCGATGAACTGCCTCACCGAGGCGATCGGCCTCTCGCTGCCGGGCAACGGCTCCGTCCTCGCCACCCACACCGCCCGCAGGGCGCTGTACGAGCAGGCCGGCCGGACCGTCGTCGAGATCGCCAACCGCCACTACGGCCAGGACGACCACTCGGTCCTGCCCCGCTCGATCGCCACCCGCGCGGCCTTCGAGAACGCCATGGCCCTCGACATCGCCATGGGCGGCTCGACCAACACCATCCTCCACCTGCTCGCCGCCGCCCAGGAGGCCGAGCTGGACTTCGACATGCGGGCCATCGACGCGGTCTCCCGCCGGGTGCCCTGCCTCTCCAAGGTCGCGCCCAACGGCTCGTACTACATGGAGGACGTGCACCGGGCCGGCGGCATCCCGGCCATCCTCGGCGAGCTCTACCGCGGCGGGCTGCTCAACGAGGACGTCCACACCGTGCACGCCGACTCGCTCGCCGAGTGGCTGAAGACCTGGGACGTCCGCGGCGGCTCGCCGTCCGCCGAGGCCGTCGAGCTGTGGCACGCCGCCCCCGGCTGCGTCCGCTCCGCCGAGGCCTTCTCGCAGTCCGAGCGCTGGGAGACGCTGGACACCGACGCCGCCAAGGGCTGCATCCGCAGCGTCGAGCACGCCTACTCCGTCGAGGGCGGCCTCGCCGTGCTGTACGGCAACCTCGCCGAGGACGGCTGCATCGTGAAGACCGCCGGCGTCGACGAGTCGATCTGGACGTTCAGCGGCCCGGCCGTCGTCGTCGAGTCCCAGGAGGACGCGGTCGAGGCGATCCTCGCCAAGCGGATCAAGGAGGGCGACGTCGTCGTCATCCGCTACGAGGGCCCCAAGGGCGGCCCCGGCATGCAGGAGATGCTCTACCCGACCTCCTTCCTCAAGGGCCGGGGGCTGGGCAAGGCCTGCGCGCTGGTCACCGACGGCCGCTTCTCCGGCGGCACCTCGGGCCTGTCCATCGGCCACGCCTCCCCAGAGGCCGCGTCCGGCGGCACCATCGCGCTGGTCGAGGACGGCGACACCATCGCCATCGACATCCCGGGCCGGCGGATCTCCCTGGAGGTGCCCGCCGAGGTCCTGGACGAGCGCCGCCGCGCGCTGGAGGCCGGCGGCGGCTACCGGCCGAAGAACCGCGACCGCCAGGTCAGCCAGGCCCTGCGCGCGTACGCCGCGATGGCCACCTCCGCCGACAAGGGCGCCGTCCGGGACATCAGCCGGCTCGGCTGACGCCGTCCGCGGCACCAGCGGCCACCCGAGGAGCCGTCCCGACCACCGGGACGGCTCCTCCGCCGTCTCCGCCCACCGGGGATAATCGGGTTCGTGACCCAGGAACCCCGCCTCCCCGCCCAGCCCGCCGGCGCCCCCGAGCCGGAGCCGATCCGCTGGTTCGGCACCAGCTGGGTCGAGCGCGACGGCGGCTACCGGCTGCGCCGCGTCCTCGTCCCGGTCGGCGCCCTGCTCGCCGCCGCGGCCGCCGCGCTGCTGCTGCGCTTCGCCGTCGACGGCATCCGGATCGCCGGCAACGGCGGGTTCCTCAACGGGCTGCTGGTCGCGGCCGTCGCGATCTGCTCGCTGCTCGCCGCGCTGCGCACCTGGAAGCTGCTCACGGAGGGCAAGGAGAGCCTGACCGGCTGGATGGCCGAGGACCGGTCGCTCGGCGTGGTCTGGGTGATCGGCGGGGTCGGCGCGCTGCTCGCCTACTTCGTCCGCAGCCTGCGCGAGGCCCCGGGCGAGGCCGTCCGGCGCGCCCACCACGAGCGGGAGCTGGACCGCTACGAGCGCCGGCAGGCCGGCCGCAGCGGACGGCCCGGCGCCAGGACGCCGGGCCGCGCCAAGCGCAGGCGCTGAATCCCCGGGGTCCCCGCCGGTCCGCCGCCGAGCCCCGTCAGTCCTTGCCGCGGGCCTTCTTCACCGAGCCCACCACCCCCGCGACGGTCACCAGCATCGCCGCCGGGAACAGCGACTCGAAGAACGCCTCGAACACGCCCGCGTCCCCGAGGAACAGCTGCGCCAGCGTGTTCAGCACCAGCAGTCCGCCGGCCGCCGGCAGCGCGGCCTGCCACGGGTGCTCGTTCGCCCACCGCCGCAGCCGCTTGTCGCCGCCCTCCCGGCGCAGCCGGGCGCCGACCGTGCCGACCAGGAAGAAGAAGAACAGGCCCCAGCCGGCCGGACCGGCCAGCATGCTCAGCGACCAGTCCCCGTCGATCAGTTCGATCGCCAGGTCCGTCGCCCCCACCACCGCGCCGACTCCCGCGGCCGTCCGCCACGGCCCCAAGGTCGCCGCGGCGACGGCGACCTGTCGGTTCTCACGTCGGGACATCTCTCCGTGTGCCATGACTCCACGGTGCGCCCGCGTCCAGCCCCGGACCATAGGGGAGAACCCGGAGTTTCGCCCTAAGGGGAGCCCCGCCGGAGCCCTCGTCCGTGCCTCGCCCGCGCCTGGTCGGAACCTCGCCGGAGCCCGCCGGAACCCCGGGCCGCGCTGCCCGCAGGGTGGACGCCGCCGCCGGTGGCGGGCGCGCGGTGCGAGGATGGCGGCGGTGCCGGAACGCGGCCCCGGAGGCAAGGAGCGGCCATGACCAGCAGCGCGGCGCACGGACAGAAGATCGCCTTCCTCGGCACGGGCAAGATCGGGGAGGCCCTGCTCTCCGGTCTGCTGCGGGCGGGCAAGGACCCGGGGGACGTCCTGGTGACCGCCCGCCGCCCGGAGCGGGCCGCCGAACTGGCCGCCCGGTACGGGGTCGGCGTGGTGGGCAACACCGAGGCCGCCAAGCTGGCCGACACCCTGATCCTCGCGGTGAAGCCGCAGGACATGGGCACCCTGCTGGACGAGCTGGCGCCGCACGTCGCCCCGGACCGGCTGGTGATCTCGGCGGCGGCGGGCGTCCCCACCGCCTGGTTCGAGGCCCGGCTGGCGGCCGGCACCCCGGTGGTCCGGGTGATGCCGAACACGCCCGTCCTGGTCGACGAGGGCATGAGCGTCATCTCCGGCGGCTCGCACGCCACCGAGGCGCACCTGGAGCGGGCGGAGGAGATCTTCCGCTCGGTCGGCAAGGCGCTGCGGCTGCCCGAGTCCCAGCAGGACGCGGCGACCGCGCTCTCCGGCTCCGGACCGGCGTACTTCTACTTCCTGGTCGAGGCGATGACCGACGCGGGCATCCTGCTCGGCCTGCCCCGGCAGGTGGCGCACGACCTCATCGTGCAGTCGGCGATCGGCGCCTCGGTCATGCTGCGGGACTCCGGCGAGCACCCGGTGAAGCTGCGCGAGGCGGTCACCTCGCCGGCCGGCACCACCATCGCGGCCATCCGCGAGCTGGAGAACCACGGCGTGCGGGCGGCGCTGCTGGGCGCCCTGGAGGCGGCCCGGGACCGTTCCCGGGAGCTGGCCTCCGGTGGCAGGTGACCTGCGCGAACGGGTCGGTAGGGTCGCCCGCATGAGCTATGAACTGGTGATCTTCGACAACGACGGTGTCCTGGTGGACAGCGAGCCGCTCTCCAACCGGCTGCTGGCCGAGTACCTGACCGAGCTGGGCTACCCGACGACGATCGAGGACTCCTACCGGGACTTCATGGGCACCGCCGCCCACAAGGTGCACGACGTCATCGCCGAGCGGTACGACGGCGCGCGGCTCCCGGAGGGCTTCGACGACGCCTTCCACGGGCGGATCTTCGACGCCTTCGCGACCGAACTGGCCGCCGTCCGGGGCGCGGACGCGCTGCTGGAGGAGCTCCGGCGGCGCTCGGTGCCCTACTGCCTGGCCTCCTCCGCCCACCACAGCTGGATCCGGGCCGCGCTGGACGTCACCGGCCTGCGCGGCCACCTCGCGGAGGATCGGATCTTCAGCGCCCAGGACGTCGGCGTGGGCAAGCCCGCCCCGGACCTGTTCCTGCACGCCGCCCGCACCCTCGGCGTCGACCCGGCGGCCTGCCTGGTGCTGGAGGACAGCCCCAACGGGGTGCTGGCCGCCCGCGCGGCCGGCATGGACGTCTACGGCTACACCGCGCTGACCGACCCGGCGAAGCTGACCGCCGCCGGCGCCACCGGTCTGATCGCCGACCTGGCCGAGGTCCCCGCCCTGCTCGGCT
>NZ_BAAAKJ010000043.1:2276-5152 GCF_039527695.1 Kitasatospora putterlickiae | reverse complement strand
ACCCCTGGGGGCGGGGCACCGGCCGATGCCCCGCCCCCAGGTCCTGACGTGTGATCAGCAGGCGTAGCCGGGCTGGACGTTCCAGTAGTCCAGCTTCGACCAGGTCTGCGGGCCGACCTCGCCGTCGACCTGGATGTTCACACACTGCTGGAAGCGGTAGACGGCGCGCAGGGTGGCCTGGCCGAAGACGCCGTCGATCGAGAGGCCGTAACCGGAGTCGGGGTCGATCGAGCGGTTCAGCTCGCACTGGAGCGCCCTGACCGCGTCGCCGGTGGCGCCCGCCCGCAGCAGCGGCTCGGCGGTGCTGAGGTACGAGCACGGCTGGCCGGCGCTCGCGGCGGAGGCGGTGGTCGCGGTGGAGACGCCGCCCGCGAGGACGAGACCGGCGACGGCCAGGCCGGTGATGATCTTGCGCATGATGGGGTTCCCTCCCTATGAGCGTGCACCGGGATCGGCACACGGTCGGTGGGCCCGGAGCGGTGCCGGACCCGGCGACGACTCTGCTGGTCCGGGCGCCGGCGACCAAGGGTTGGGACGTCTCAAGATCGTCCCACGCTCCGGTCTGAGACGGTCGTGGGACGGGCCGGAGCGCGACGTCGCAGGTCGGCCGCGAACCGTCGGCCGCGGTGTCTCACCCACGCACCCCGTCCCGAAAACGGCCGTCTCCGCCTGCGCTCCCGCCACCGAGCGCCGTACCGGCCAGTAGCGGGGTGCGCGTGCGCACCGGGGGTCCCGAAACCGCCGGCCGTTCCGGGGCCCTCGGTCACGCCCGGGCGGCCGCGGGGGCCGGCGGTCGGGCCCGACGGCCGTACAGCCACCGTTCAAGGACCCGTTGCCGGGCCCGGCCGTCCCCACCCGCTACGGTGGAGGCCATGCCCGAAGCCGAGCCTGATCCCTCCTGCGGCCTGCACCTCTTCTGGGACGAGGAGGTCACCGCCTACGACTTCGGCCCAGGCCACCCGATGGACCCGACCCGGCTGGCGCTCACCATGCGCCTGGTCGAGGACCTCGGCCTCGCGTCGGGACCGGGGGTCACCCTCCGCTCGGCACCGCCCGCCGGCGAGTCCACCCTCCGCCTGGTGCACACCGCGGAGTACGTCGAGGCGGTCAAGTACGCCGCCGCCCACCCCGAGCGGCAGGACCCCCGGCACGGCCTCGGCACCGACGACAACTGGTCCTTCCCCGCCGTCCACTCCGCCTCCGCGCTGATCGCCGGCCAGTCCGTCGCCGCCGCCGAGGCCGTCTGGCGCGGGGAGACCCCGCACGCCGTCAACTTCGCCGGCGGCCTGCACCACGCCATGCCCGACCGCGCCTCCGGCTTCTGCGTCTACAACGACCCCGCCCTCGCCATCGCCCGGCTGCTCGAACTCGGCGCCGAGCGGGTCGCCTACGTCGACGTCGACGTCCACCACGGCGACGGCGTCCAGCAGGCCTTCTGGGACGACCCCCGGGTGCTCACCGTCTCCCTGCACGAACACCCCGCCACCCTCTTCCCGCAGACCGGCTGGGCCACCGAGACCGGCGGCCCCGGCCTCGCCGGCTCCGCCGTCAACCTCCCGCTGCCGGCCGGCACCGGCGACACCGGCTGGCTGCGCGCCTTCCACGCCCTGGTGCCCGAGCTGCTCGCCGCCTTCCGTCCGCAGGTCATGGTCACCCAGCACGGTGCCGACACCCACCTGGAGGACCCGCTCGCCCACCTCGCCGTCACCGTGGACGCCCAGCGGGCCATCGCCCAGGAGCTGCACGCGCTGGCCCACGAGCACGCCGACGGCCGCTGGATCGCCCTCGGCGGCGGCGGTTACGCCGTCGTCGACGTCGTGCCGCGGACCTGGACCCACCTGGTCGCCACCGCGGCCGGCCGCCCCGTCGACCCGGCCACCGAGACCCCGGAGTCCTGGCGCGCCGAGGTCTACCGGCGCACCCGCCGCCCGGCCCCGCTGCGGATGACGGACGGCGCCCGTCCGGTCTGGCGCGACTTCGACGCGGGATACGATCCGGCCGACCGCCTCGACCAGGCGATCCTGGCCACCCGCCGCGCCGTCCTGCCGCACCACGGCCTGATGCCCTGATCCGGGCAGCCGAACCGGTGCCACCGCTTGTGAAGAAGTGGTGCCCCGTCGCGTTCCGTGCGCACGCCGACTAGTGCAGACCGCCGATTGGCTACGTACTGCAACAGGCTTATCCCTCACCGTACGAGGACTGCGCTTCTCCCTCTTCCCACTGGTACCACCCATAACTACTCTGGGGATACACGTGTGCCGGTGGAGTCACCGGAGGGGAAGCCGGTGCCTTGCACACGGGTAAGGGTCGGGTGATGGTCATGAGTTCCGGCGAACGCCCCTTGCAGGACGTCGTCTTCCTGACCGTGGCCGAGGTGGCCGCGGTCATGCGGGTCTCCAAGATGACGGTCTACCGGTTGGTGCACAGCGGTGAGCTGCCCGCCATCCGGGTCGGCCGCTCGTTCCGGGTGCCCCAGCAGGCAGTGCACGAGTACCTGAAGGAGTCCTACGTGCGGCTCGAAAGCGCGTAGGAGGGCCGGTCCGGTACGGGGTCCGCCACGGTGGACCCCGTATCCGTTCGCCCCGGATTCGCCTTGAGTTCGCCCGCTCCAGGGAGCGCGATTACGGCCCTGGGCGAGTGGCGGGTAGGCTAGGCCCTCCGTCAGTCGTATGGACTCCGTCTCTCACGGGCGAGAGTCTCAGTGAGCGAGGGTTGTTCCGTGGGCTCTGTCATCAAGAAGCGTCGCAAGCGTATGGCCAAGAAGAAGCACCGCAAGCTTCTGAAGAGGACCCGCGTTCAGCGTCGCAACAAGAAGTAGGCGCCCCCGGCCGCGCCTCGCGCGCCGAGCGCTTCGTACCGCCCGCCCAGGCCCCCGT